>PHAG01000009.1:0-300000 GCA_002841625.1 Firmicutes bacterium HGW-Firmicutes-1
ACTTAGATAGAAATAATAACGATATATTCCTCGATAGCTCAGCGGTAGAGCATTCGGCTGTTAACCGAAGGGTCGTAGGTTCAAATCCTACTCGGGGAGCTGTTAATTTATAATTAACTTGTAATTTAAGTAATGAGGCCCGTTGGTCAAGAGGTCAAGACACCGCCCTTTCACGGCGGTAACAAGGGTTCAATTCCCTTACGGGTCATTTCGTAGAGTATATAAAATACTACTATATCACTCAAAAGAATACCTTTTAAGGGGTAAAAACCTACGAAATGTTGTAACTTACGTAATAATGCCGACGTGGCTCAATTGGCAGAGCAGCTGACTTGTAATCAGCAGGTTATCGGTTCGAGTCCGATCGTCGGCTTTTATTGGGGGCCTTTAGCTCAGTTGGTTAGAGCAACCGGCTCATAACCGGTCGGTCCGGGGTTCGAGTCCCTGAAGGCCCACCATTTAAAAAATATGGCCCAGTGGTTCAGTTGGTTAGAACGCAAGCCTGTCACGCTTGAGGTCGAGGGTTCGAGTCCCTTCTGGGTCGCTTAGAGGTAAAACTCTAATAGAGAAAATTTAATATATTTTCTCGATGCGTAACTTTTATGCTTATCACATAAAAGTTAATAGGTTCATCGTTTTGTTTTGGGCGCATAGCTCAGCTGGGAGAGCACCTGCCTTACAAGCAGGGGGTCACAGGTTCGAGCCCTGTTGCGCCCATTCAATGCCCGAGTGGCGGAACTGGCAGACGCACAGGACTTAAAATCCTGCGGTCGTGAGATCGTACCGGTTCGATTCCGGTCTCGGGCATTTAAAGCTTGCACCTATAAACGGTGCTTTCTTTATACTTATACAATCAATATTTATGTGTGCATAGCTCAGTTGGATAGAGCGTCTGGCTACGGACCAGAAGGCCGAGGGTTCGAATCCTTCTGCGCACGTTTTAAAATCCTTTTATTTACGGTTTACGTAGGTGGGAGGGTTTTTATTTTGCATTCATTTAAAAATAAATGCTCGTAATTTATAGTATATAGTAGATTAGATAGGACTAGATCAGTTATAATATGAGAAATGTTATAATTTCAATTACTGATCATAATTTTGTGTTAATATGTTATATAAAGACCATATATAAAGACCAAATATAAAAGACCAAATATAAAAGACCAAATATAAAAGACCAAATAAAAGACTATATATAAAAGATCATTTATCAAAGACCATATATCAAAAAACATGAATAAAAAACAGGTGAACATATTATGAGAAGTTTTAAACGATTTTATATTGAGATAACAAATGTATGTAATATTAGTTGTAGTTTTTGCCCACCTACAATCAGGAAAAAAAGGTTTATGTCTGTCGATGATTTCACCAATATATTGAAGAAAATAGACAAAGTAACTACTTACCTTTATTTTCATGTTAAAGGAGAACCTTTGTTGCACCCTGAAATTGGGCAGTTATTAGATTTAAGTCATGAAAAGGGTTTTAAGGTAAATCTTACAACGAATGGGTCTAATATATCAGAGATGAGCGACTTGCTTTTAACGAAACCAGCATTGCGACAAATAAGCTTTTCTTTACAGAGCATCGAAGTATATTCAGATAATGAAGCTAAAGAAAAATATTTGAAAGCAGTTTTAGAGTTTGTTAAGAAAGCAATTATGAAAACAAATATGACGATTGAGCTGAGATTGTGGAATATCAATCTAGAGGAGATACAATGCAAACAATTAGATGCAGTAAATGCTGAATCGCAAAACGAAACAATAACATCAATTGAAACAAACCCTCATAATATCTTCACAAACTCAGGCAAAGCAAAGGGGAATACAAATAACAACACGTTTAGAATAATAGAAGAAGAGTTAAATCTTCCTTTTGTGTTAAATGAAAATATTATGAAGGCAAAGGGAGTAAAAATATCTGATCGAGTATACCTAAGTCAAAGCCAAGTTTTTGAATGGCCTGATATGAATGTTGATCCTATCAGTACCACAGGTTTTTGTTATGGTCTTAGAAATCAAATCGCAGTATTAGTAGATGGGACTGTTATACCGTGTTGTCTAGATTCTGATGGAGTCATTAGCTTAGGAAATATATTTGAGTCAACAATCAGTGATATTTTAGAGTCTAATCGAGCAAAGGATATCTATAATGGATTTTCAAATAGAAGAGCCATAGAACCTTTATGTCAAAGATGCGGATATAGATCCCGTTTTGAAAGTGATTAAGGTGACTAAATCATTAAAAGTAAAATTAACAAGAATTATATGGAACATAAATTCAATTAAAGACGTCCAATGAACAAAACCAAATATTCATTAGGAGGTCTTATTTATGAAACAAAATAAAAAAGCAGTACTGTTTCTTATAGCTTTATTAATAATTACCATGGTTACCTCTTGGGAAATGAAGTTTTTAAACTTCCGACTATTAAATCCAGAAATCATATATTAACGTTAATTAAAAACAACATTGAATTAAATGAACAAGTTTTTGATACAGGAATGATAATGGAGGATACTGTTGAAGAAAAGCAGAGTAGCAATGAAAATACAAATAGTGCAAGCTCAAGTCAAGAATTCTCTGGAACAAATAATCAAGTGGATGGGGTAGATGAAGGAGATATCTTAAAAACAGATGGAGTTTATATTTATAAAGTTGACGAATATAAAAACGTCTTAATCATTCATGCTAATCCTGAAAACCCTAAAATCGTTGGGACTATCAATATGGATGAAAATGTTAACATTAGTGAATTGTTTCTTGTTAAAAACAAGCTAGTAATTGTTGCCAATGCGTGGGAGGTATCTTCATATTTAAAAGAAGGAGATATGTCGAGTAATAAGATAGCAACAGATTACATGCCTTGGTATGGAGGAAATAATGAAACGAAAGTTTTCATATATTCATTACTGAATATTTCTAACCCAAAGCTTGAAAAAGAATATTCATTTGATGGTTCTTATGTATCTGGTAGAACCATTGAATCAAATTTATATTTTGTAACGAACAAAAACATGTATTATGATTGGTATAGAGTTTTAGAAGATAAGAGCTCAATTAATGACGAGATGCTTCTACCAAGCTACAAAGATTGTACTGTTGGTGAAGAAGTAACATTGGAATACGAAGATATTCAATATTATCCGGATTTTTCAGAGCCAAGTTATATGATCACGATTGGAATTCAACTGGATAAGTTGAATAAGGAACCAGACGTTCAAGCGTATTTAGGATCGTCAGGAACAATTTATGTTTCGAAAGACAAGCTATTTACAACAATCACTAAATATGATTCGAAAAAAATCATAAATAATAATAATTATATAAGTACACAAATATATCAATATGATTTAAAAGATGGAAACATTATTGCTTCTGGAAAAGGAGAAGTGCCAGGAACTATAGTAAATCAATTTTCTATGGACACCTACGAGAATAACTTTCGAATCGCTACAACAACAGGTTTTTCATGGGATGAAGTGAATCCTTCTAAAAACAATTTATACATTTTAAATGCTAATATGAAGACGGTTGGAAAGCTTGAAGGACTAGCAGAGGGCGAAACTATTTATAGCACAAGATTTATGGGCAACAAAGTATATATGGTTACATTTAAGCAAGTAGATCCGCTCTTTGTAATAGATGCATTCAATCCAACGAAACCAGTAGTATTAGGATATTTAAAAATACCTGGTTTTAGTGAATATTTACATCCAGTGGATGAAAATCATCTGCTAGGGTTTGGTTATGATACGAATGCAGAAGGTGATCGAGTAACAACAGGAGGATTAAAACTATCATTATTTGATGTAACAGATCCACTAAAACCTATTGAAAAGCAAAATCAAGTGATTGGAAAACAAGGTTCTTATTCAGAATTATTATGGAATCATAAAGCTTTGATGTATTCAAACGAGCAAGAATTAATGGCCTTTCCAGTACAATTAGCTGGAGAAAATTACAATATAGAATTTGACGGAGCAATGGTTTATAGCATCAGTAACGAAGGCTTCCATCAAAAAGGAAATATCACTCACTACAACACAGGAATACAACAAGACCAAAACAACTATAATTGGAACAGCAATATAAGTCGAATACTATATATTGAAAATTATCTCTACACCTTCTCAGAAGGAAAGTTGCAAGTACACGACGCTCAAACCCTAGAATTTATATCGGATTTAAAACTATAGGAAAGCAGAAAGAAGAAGCAGAAAATTTTTTTGTTGTATTATTCAAGCATTAATAGTAAAATGGATGTGGACTTAATAATCAAAAGGAGATGGTAGTATGGACGTAGAGCCCGAGAAGTATATTATATTAAAAAAAACAACCAATACTACCATCTGTAATATATATTCTTTGCAGTGGTAGTTTTCTAAAGGAGGCCTACCATTGGATCTTAAAAACTTAAAAGAATTGATCGAAGAAAAGAATTTCTCTCTTATTCAAAAAGAATTATTAGAACTTCAAGAGGCCGATATTGCTGAATTTTTAAATGAATTAGAAGCAAAAGAGGTATTACTCCTTTTTAGATTATTACCAAAAGTCATAGCATCAGAAGTATTCGTTTACTTAGATGTGGAAAGACAAACAGAAATCTCTGAGTTAATTAGTGAACAAGAATTAAAAGAAATTATCGATGAACTTTATTTTGATGATAAAATTGACTTAATAGAAGAAGTGCCAGCAAATATTGTAAAAAAGATATTAAGAAATACCACTGTAAAAGAACGCACATTAATTAACCAATTTTTAAATTATCCTGAGGACTCAGCTGGAAGCTTAATGACAATCGAGTTTGTCGATTTGAAAAAAGAAATGACCGTAGAAAAAGCTATGGCTCGCATAAGACGAATTGGTATTGACAAAGAAACAATTTATACTTGTTATGTTACAGATACAAAAAGAAAATTAGAGGGTATTGTTACACTAAAAGAATTAGTACTAAGTGAGATGGACAAGACTGTTGGAGAAATAATGAACGCAGAGGTTATTTCCTTCAACACCCATGATGACCAAGAAGCAATTGTAAGAGAATTCAAAAAGTATGATTTCATGACAATGCCTGTAGTGGATTTAGAGGATAGGCTAGTTGGTATTATTACAATCGATGACGTAGTCGATGTAATTGAAGAAGAAACTACAGAAGACTTTCAAAAAATGGCAGCGATGGAACCATCTGATGAAGAATACTTATCAATACCATCATTTTTACTGGCAAAGAGAAGAATAGTATGGTTGATTGTTTTAATGTTTTCTGCTATTGTTACTGAGTTTATTACGAGTAAGAACAATTCACTGACTACTGAATTTGCTATGCTGGTCGGGGTAATGCCTATGCTTATGTCAACAGGTGGTAACACGGGGGCACAATCATCTACTTTGATTATTCGTGGATTAACACTTGGGAATATAAAATTCCAAGATTTAGTGAAGGTTATTGCTAAGGAATTTAGGGTTGGAATTATTGTTGGTACGTCATTAGGATTCCTGAATTTTTTGAGAATATGGCTTATAAACAAAAATTTCAAACTAGCAGTCATTGTTGGATTTACGCTTGTTGGTACTGCATTAATGGCAGCATTAATTGGTGGAATGCTTCCGATATTAGCTAAAAAAATTAAACTTGACCCTGCAATAATGGCAACCCCATTGATATCTACTATTACAGATGCAACAACATTGTTGTTATTTTTTACGATTGCTGCAGTCGTATTGCTATAGTAATATATAAAAAAAATTATTATAAAACCAATAATGATTCTTTTTAAACTTGATGTATAAAAGGTTTGGAAAGCGGTACACAGTGAAAAGGTAGCATAATTTTAATGTCGAGCAGCCTTAAAATAAGCCATTGCATTAAGTTGAGAAAATGTGGTACAATATGAAGGATAAAAATTCACTAGTATATAAATTAACTTGAAATAAAGGAGGTATTTATGTTAGTATCAGGAATGGATATTTTATTGAAAGCTCATGAAGGCGGTTATGCAGTAGGTGCTTTCAATGTTAGTAATTTAGAAATGGTTCAAGCAGCAATTTCAGCTGCAGAAGAGGAAAAATCACCAATTATTCTTCAAGCAAGTCAAAGCGCGATTACCTATGCTGGAAGTGAAGTTCTAGCTTTAATAGTAAGAAAAATGGCAGAACAAGCTTCTGTGCCTGTTGCTCTTCATCTTGACCATGGAACAGATTGGGATGTTATTATGACATGCCTTAGAGATGGATGGACATCAGTAATGTTTGATGGTTCTAAGTATCCGTTAGAACAAAACATAGAAATCACAAAGAAGGTAATTGAAGTTGCAAGACCAATGGGAGTTTCAGTTGAAGCTGAACTTGGAAAAATTGGTGGTGTTGAAGACCATGTAAAAGTGGAATCTAGAGACGCAACTATGACTGACCCAGATGAAGCAGTTGAATTTGTTAAGAGAACTAATGTTGATTTCTTTGCGATTGCTATCGGAAATGCGCATGGTGTATACAAAGGAGATCCTGAATTAGATTTTGACAGATTAAAAGAAATTAAAGAAAGAGTTAATATTCCAATCGTATTACACGGAGCATCAGGAATATCTGAAGCAGATATCAAAAAAGCGGTAGCACTAGGAGTTAATAAAATTAATATTGACACTGATTTACGACAAGCATTTCAACAAGCAATGCATAAAGTTGTACAAGAGACGCCTAACGTATATGATCCTAGAAAAATGATAGGGCCAACAACGAAAGCGATTAAAGAAGTAGTAAGAACTAAAATAAGAATGTTTGGAAGCAATGGACGTGCATAAATAAAATATTGCCCCCATCACTGGGGGCATATTTATAATAGAATATGAAAACTTAAAGTTGGATTTTACCACTTAAAGATTTATCATTCTTTCTATACAACTATTTGTCTTATCCTATTAGACAACAATTCTATAGATATTTCCATAAAAAAACAAACTACATATTAAATATTCAATAACTACAAGAAATCTTGTAGTTAAACAATTTGAAAAATTATCGAGGTGAGTTTTATGAACACAGATTATTCGAAATTTTCCCTTGCAGAACTGAGGCAAGCAGCTAAAGCAATTGGAATCGTTAGCCTAACAGGCTTTAAAAAGTCGGAATTAATTCAACTGCTAACAAATGTTGAGGTAAAGAATCAAGAAAAACAAGCCGAAACTGAAGCAGAAGCAGAAAAAAATGAAGTTGTTGAAGAATTAATAAAAGTTGAAGAATTGGACACGATATCACTCGAAGTAGAAGAAAACAGTAATAATGTAACTGGTGACACGTCAGAGGAAAATAAAAACAAGAAAAAAAGTCATAAAGAAAGAAGTGATGTTCCTTCAGATTTTGAAGGTTTAGATAGTGGACAGCGTGCCTATGGAATTTTAGAGGTATTACCTGATGGATTTGGTTTCATAAGAGGCGAAAATTATATGCCTGGAGAAAGTGATGTATATGTATCTCCTTCTCAAATAAGAAGATTCAATTTAAAAACTGGTGATATGGTTAATGGAAATATAAGAGTGCCTAAAGAAAATGAAAAATTTAGAGCCTTGTTATATGTACAGACTATTAATGGTGATACGCCTGCAAATGCAATCAAGAGACCAAATTTTGAAGATTTAACTCCAATTTTTCCTAATTCAAGACTTAGACTTGAAACTGTTCCAAGTGATTATTCTACACGTTTAATTGACTTTATCGCACCAATAGGTAAAGGACAAAGAGGTATGATTGTTTCACCTCCTAAAGCTGGTAAAACTACCTTACTTAAAAAAGTTGCGAATGCGATTACAACTAATTACCCTGACATACATTTATTGGTTCTACTAATTGATGAAAGACCAGAAGAAGTGACTGACATTAGACGATCTATAGTTGGAAAAAAAGTTGAGGTAATTCATTCAACCTTTGACGAACTGCCTGAACATCATAAAAGAGTTTCTGAAATGGTACTCAATAGAGCAAAGAGAATGGTTGAACAAAAGAAGGATTTGGTAATTTTATTAGATAGTATTACAAGATTAGCAAGAGCATACAATTTAATCATACCACCAAGTGGAAGAACTCTTTCAGGAGGGCTAGACCCCGCAGCACTTCATATGCCTAAAAAGTTTTTTGGGGCTGCTAGAAATATTGAAGAAGGTGGAAGTCTAACAATATTAGCCACAGCACTAGTGGATACTGGAAGTAAGATGGATGATGTAATATTTGAAGAGTTTAAAGGAACTGGTAATATGGAGCTTGTTCTTGATAGAAAACTTTCGGAAAAACGTATCTTCCCTGCAATAGATGTGACAAAGTCAGGAACAAGAAGAGAAGATTTACTCTATGATAAAGAAGAACTTGAAGCAGTTACGAAATTAAGGAAGGTTAGTAGCAACATGAGATCAGAGGACGTTATTGACAGTATGCTTAAGGTATTTGTCAATACTGCAACTAACGTAGAATATGTCAAAAAGTTATCAGAAAGTATTTTAGAGAACTATTAAATGAAGATATTTTTATTTGATAAGGAAAGTTCTGCAAATGTGTTTGGAAAAGCGGTAGAAGTGTAACGAGAATTATAACTCGGCGTATAAATAACAATGTTATTTAACGCTACACAGCCGATTTTCTTTTGAATAATAAATGCAAAAAACACTTGCATCAAGGAAATTGATATGTTATAATGTAAAAGCTGTTTAGAGCGAAAATAACAAATAAGTTCGACGTATGTCGACATATTATAATGAGAATTATGTCGAGAAAGAGGTGAAAAATATGAAAGAAGCTATTCATCCAAAGTACAACCAAACTACAGTGAAATGTAACTGTGGTAATGAATTTGTAACAGGAACTACGAATGAATCCATTCACGTTGAAATTTGTTCAAAATGTCATCCATTCTATACTGGAACACAAAAAGCAAACGTAGCTCGTGGACGTATTGATAAGTTCAATCGTAGATACGGAATTAAAGACGAACAATAACAAAGTTGAGGATTTTCCTCAGCTTTTTTCTTTTTATCCAGTAGGAAAGTTCTGCATACACAATTGGAAATGCGGCAGTAGACAACTAGGTTTTTAGCTCTGCACAACCGATTTTCTTTTTTGTGTATTTGATTTCCCAGTAGAATAAAAGAAAAGGGTATGTTATAATTTAACCTGACGAAACAAGTAGCCCATAGTGGCTGTTAACCAATAATCTTAAGCACTTAACAGAGCTTAATTATGAAATGGAATGTGATGAAATGAAAAATGTAGATGTTGGCGGTCAAGCAATTATTGAAGGTGTAATGATGAAGAAGCAGGATACCTATGCAATTGCTGTTAGAAAGCCGGATAAAGAAATAATATTAGAAAAAAGAATATTTAAAAGCTTTTCAAAAAGAAATAAAATACTAGGGTTGCCTATAATAAGAGGTGCAGTTGCGTTTGTTGAATCCTTAGTTATGGGAATGAAGATTTTAACCTATTCTGCAGAGTTTTTTGAAGTAGATGGAGACCAGGAGCCTAGTAAGTTTGAAAAGAAATTAGAAAATAAGTTTGGCAAGAAGAAAATGGACGATGTCCTTATTTTTATTTCTGTTACTCTTGCATCAATTCTGTCTATTGGACTATTTATTTTATTACCCCTTGGTATTTCACAGCTTCTTAAGCCCTTGCTTGATAGTACTAGGCTGATTAATTTAGTAGATGGTATTATACGAATATTAATATTGTTTGGATATATTTATTTGATTTCCTTTATGAAGGATATTCAACGAGTTTTTCAATATCATGGAGCTGAGCACAAGTCTATCCATTGTTTGGAAAATGAAGAAGAATTAACGATTGAAAATGTCAAAAAGCAATCAAGACTACATAAAAGATGTGGTACAAACTTTTTGTTTATTGTTGTTATTATAAGCGTATTAGTTTTAACGATGTTTAATGTAGATACTTTCTTTTTAAGATTAGGGGTAAGACTTTTAATGCTTCCATTTATCGCTGGATTATCTTATGAAGTAATTAAATTATTAGGTAAGAACGACAATGTTCTTGCGGATATTGTTAGTTTTCCAGGCTTATGCTTACAAAAAATAACAACGCAAGAACCAGACGATGAGCAAATAGAAGTTGCGATTGCTGCCTTGAAGGGAGCACTTGAAGGGTAATGACACTAACGATTAACCAAGTGCTAGAGAAAGCAACTAGCGTTCTTAAAGAGGAAGGCAAGACAGAAGCTCAATTAGATGCAAGACTTTTGCTTTCTAACGTTTTGAACTATAATAGAGTTGAATTAATTATGAATAAAGACAAAGAAATTGATGCAACTACCTATGAAGCATATATGAAGTTCATTCAATTAAGAGCAAAGGGAATGCCATTACAACATATTGTTGGAGAGCAAGAATTTATGGGGATCACCTTTAAAGTGAATGAGCATACATTAATTCCTAGAAGAGAAACAGAAGAACTAGTTGAACTGGCATTAAGCCTTCTAGATGCAAATGAATTTCAGAGGGTTATGGATGTAGGGACAGGTAGCGGATGTATTCCGATCTCTTTAGCAAGCTTAAAGAAGAATGTTGATTGTATTGGAATAGATATCTCGAAGGAAGCCCTAAAAATAGCAAAATATAATAGTGGAATAAATGCTGTAGATCATAAACTTACATGGATTTGTAGTGATTTATTCGAGAGTGTTGGAGAAGAGTATGTAGATCGTATTGACATGCTAATTTCTAATCCACCTTATATTAAAACTGAAGATATAGATATATTAATGCCAGAGGTTAAGAACTTTGAGCCCCATACGGCTTTAGATGGTGGTAAAGATGGACTAGATTTTTACCGAAGGATATGTGCCGAGGCTGGCAAATACTTGAAAAGTACGGGCTTTATCATTTTCGAAATTGGTTATAATCAAAAGGAAGAGGTGATATCTCTTCTGGAAGAAAATAACTATATAGATATTGAATGTAAGAAGGATTTATCAGGAAAAGACAGAATAGTATATGCAACAAAAAATTGAAAACACTGCTAATTAATATAAGTTCTCAGAGGTGAAATAGATTATGTTTAATAAAATTGAAGGTATTGTTGATAGGTTTAATGATGTGGCATTTATGATTAATGACCCACAGATTATATCGGAACAAGATAGATGGATTAAGCTCATGAAGGAGCATAGTGATTTAATGCCCATTGTTGAAAAGTTCCAGGAATACAAAATCGCACAAGAGACAATTCGTGATAGCATAACAATGCTTGAAGAAGAATCAGATGAAGAAATTAGAGACATGGCGAAGGAAGAGCTTGCCAATGCAAAGGAAAGCTTAGCTGCTATTGAAGATGCACTTAAGGTATTGCTTTTACCTAAAGATCCTAATGATGACAAGAATGTTTTTATAGAGATACGTGGTGGTGCAGGTGGTGATGAAGCTGCTTTGTTTGCTGCTGAGCTATTTAGAATGTACTCTAGATATGCCGAAAGATGTAAATGGAAGGTTGAAACAGTCAACATCAATGAAAATGGTTTAGGTGGATTCAAGGAAGCAATATTTATGATTCAAGGAAAGGGTGCTTTCTCTAGACTAAAATATGAAAGCGGTGTCCATAGAGTACAACGAGTACCAGTTACAGAATCAGGAGGAAGAATCCATACCTCAACAGTAACTGTTGCAGTTCTTCCAGAAGTTGAAGATGTAGAGGTTCAATTAGATATGAATGATATCAGAGTAGATGTTTTTAGATCCTCTGGTAATGGTGGACAATGTGTTAACACCACTGATTCAGCAGTTAGAATTACGCATATGCCTAGTGGAATCGTTATATCTTGCCAAGATGAGAAATCGCAGCTAAAAAATAAAGACAAAGCTTTAAAGGTACTAAGAGCTAGATTATACGACCAAGAGGTAGCAAAGCAACAAGCCTCAGTGGCTCAAGACAGAAAAAGTCAAGTTGGTACAGGGGATCGGAGTGAAAAAATAAGAACTTATAATTTTCCACAAGGACGACTCACTGATCACAGAATCAAATTAACAATACATAGATTAGATTCTGTATTAGATGGGGATATTGAAGAGATTATTGACAGTCTTACTACAGCAGATCAGTCTGAAAAGTTAAAAAATATTGAATAACATATAATGGTTACATTAAAAATTCTCCTGAATCCTTTCGGGAGAACTTTTTTTGGTGATTTGAATCACCGAATTATTGTTAAGTTTAGGTTATTATATAGACAAAGGTTATGAATTAGAACCTTCTAATTCGATCAAGAAGATGGTCACTTATACCCTATGATCAAGAAAGAGCATATCACATAGAAATGGAGGATTAATAATGAGTTTATTTTTAGGCAAAATACATCATATATTATATAATAAGATACAATGGTTTGAAGGTATTGAAGAAAAAATTATTGAGAAGGCTAAAGAACAGAATATTTCTGTAGAGGATTTGATTCAACATATCAATAAGCATTTTGGAATACCAATGGGAAATAAACCGCTTGAGGAAGTTATAGATACAACGAATATTCACGGATGGCTGCAACAAAGAATTGAAAATGCAGAACAAAGGCACGCGGCTCTAATTACAGAGCTATTAACTTGGAATCCTAAATATAAAAGTGAGCTCATAGAAATATTTAAAGATCAGGGGCAAGTAGCCGCGAAGGAATATGCCCAAGGAGCCGATACAGCAGACACAATTTACCAAGCCTTGAATGAATATATTCTAGAAGGTATGCCATGTGACCGGGTAAATGAAATTGTTGATAGTAGTGAGGAGCAATTCACTTGGGTTACTACTACTTGCCTACATAATCAACATTGGGAAAAAGTGAATGGAGATGTTAACAACTTTTATACATTTAGAGAAGCATGGATTGAAGCTTTTGTAAATGAACTAAATCCGAAGTATAAATATGTAAAGACTGAAGATGGTATGAATAGAATTATAAAAAGAGTCTAAAATATAAAATATCAAGACCTCCTGTGAATTAAATTACAGGAGGTCTTATGTTTATGAGCAGGGTTGTAAACAACCAAAGCTTAATGTTACTTGGGCTAGAGCAGTAATCGGAAGATTGCCTGCACCAAGGAAAATTTGTTCGTTTGGATTAACCAGGGTTACCTCTTGAAGCGTATTTGCAATAATAGTTGTTCCAGTAACGGCACTTGAAATGACAGTTAAGGTAATCATTTTTTGAGCTATGCTACTTGAGGGAATGATCGTATTTGGACAAGTGATCATTATCATTGCTGGTCCCAAAATGTTAGTGTTAAGTGGAACAGGTGTAGAAGTTTCTCCAAAAACAGCTAAACAACTCTCAAAATCATTAAACTGCACGGTAACACCTGGTGGTACTACAATACTATCCGTAATGTTTACAGTAGTATCAGGGGAATTGCCTAAGTTTGCTATTTGAATAACATATACAATGCTACCTTCCTCAGTAACACTACAACACTTACTTGATTGTAACTGCACCACTTCGAGCATTACCGTACAAAGATCTGCAGCTTCTGTTCCTAGAGCAGAAACCATTACCATATTGTCAATCATAAATGTACCAGCAGTTGTAGCAATAAGTGTTATTTTATATGTAACGATTACTTGGTCTCCAGGATTAATGGTATTTAAATTACCACTTATAATGATTTGCCCCACGGGACTTATAATTACATCAAGAGTACTTGGGCTTACAGATATTGTACTAATAGACAATCCAGAAGGAATCGTTAAGGTGTCTAAGTACTGAACATTTGCTAAAGGTGCATTTCCAAGGTTATTTACTTCAATAACATAATCGAGTGTTGCTTGGTTGTTTGTGATTGTTTCAGAACAATCTTTGAGAACAAAAAGAATTCCTTGTGGATTACAAGCTGGTACTAAGAAGCAGTCACAATCAAAAATCAGATTACTCCCGTGAGCCTTAACACCAATTGGTTGAATGCTGGTTGGAAAGTTTCCTGTAAGCGTTATTCGGTATTCAACACATACACCTTTCTCAAACCGATCTTCCACCTCTATCTTAAGCCATTGAAAACCAATGGGTGCAGTAGCAAAATTAGGATCTGTTTTGCTTAGTGAAAAGAGAACGGGTTCAAATTCGCCACAACCATCTATTTTTTCATCAACGATAATATGTGGTGGATTCAGTATTTCACAG
Organism: Firmicutes bacterium HGW-Firmicutes-1; assembly: GCA_002841625.1. Lineage (NCBI taxonomy): Bacteria > Bacillati > Bacillota > Firmicutes bacterium HGW-Firmicutes-1. The sequence continues at coordinate 14,162 of PHAG01000009.1, forward strand.
ACGGGAATTACAATATTGCTTATACCACGTGTTGTACGAGCACAATCTGTACAAAACTTATAGGACCAATAAGAGCGGCTTACTAGGGCATCGTAAGCAGGGTTATTGACAATACTACCATCTGGAAGAGTTTGACACGTTGGCTGTGTTACTGATATACCATTTTGAACGCCACAGCAACAAAGTGTTGTATAGGGAACACAAGAACAAGGTCGAATAGGTGAAGCCATACGTCACATCCTTTATAATAATAATAATAATTTATTGTTTCATTATTAATATATGGTTAATAATAATAATGGTGACAGGTTGTCATTCAATATTTGTTTAGGTATGAATTGACAATGGGAAAGGATCAGAATAATATGGAAACAAATACCTAAGTTTGATTTGGGTAAAGGAGGTAAATATGTTAGAAGAAACGATGTTAGAAAAGAAAAAATGGGCAGTCGTAGGTGCAAATCAAAATTCAGAGAAGTATGGAAATATGATTTATAAAAAATTAAAATTACGAGGATATGAAGTTTATCCAGTGAATCCTTTCTTTGAAATGATTGAAGGGGATACCTGTTATAGAAACTTGGCATCAATACCGGAAAAACCAGAGGTTATCGATATTGTTGTAGGTCCAGAAAAAACAAAAGTTATTATCCAAGAGGCTGCAATGCTAGGTATTGAATATATTTGGTTCCAACCAGGAACTTATGACGATGAAGTTTTAGAACTGGCAAAGCAACTGGGGCTTCAAACCGTTAAGGCATGTGTACTAGTTGCAACACGTTAGTTATTTAGCAGAGAAACAGCTAGCCAACAATTCGTATAAACGGAACTGAAAATGCCTATACTAATACTCTAGTAATACTTGGGAATTGTGGATATTTAAATATCTAGGTTCTAATTATTTCAAAAGGAGTTTTATTATGGCAAAAATTACGAAAACGATGGAGGGAAACGAAGCAGCTGCTTATGTTTCCTATGCCTTTACTGAGGTCGCTGCCATTTACCCCATAACACCCTCATCGACTATGGCAGAGCTGGCAGATTTATGGTCAGCCCAGGGTAAGAAGAATCTGTTTGAACAAGAAGTTAAGGTAGTAGAAATGCAATCAGAAGCTGGAGCGGCAGGTACTATGCACGGATCACTTCAAGGCGGTGCATTAACAACTACATATACGGCGTCTCAAGGGTTATTGTTAATGATACCGAATATGTATAAAATGGCTGGGGAGCAGCTACCAGGTGTTTTGCATGTTAGCGCACGTGCTATAGCTACCCATGCACTATCTATTTTTGGAGATCATCAAGATGTAATGGCTACAAGACAAACAGGTGTCGCTATTTTGGCTTCAAATAGTGTACAAGAAGTTATGGATTTAAGTGGTATAGCACATTTGGCGGCTATCAAAGCAAGCATGCCATTCTTACACTTCTTTGATGGCTTTAGAACCTCACATGAAATTAAAAAGGTTGAGGTAATGGATTATGAAGATTTAAAACGACTTTTAGATGTAGAAGCTGTTGAGCGTTTTAGAAACGTTTCGCTTAATCCTGAAAGGCCAGTCCTAAGAGGAACTGCTCAAAATCCTGATATTTATTTTCAAGGTAGAGAGGCAGCGAATCCCTTTTATGAAGCTATACCAGATATAGTTGATATGTACATGAGAGAAATCAGTCATATAACAGGAAAAAGCTATCATCCATTTGACTATTATGGTGCAGTGGATGCTGAATATATTATCGTAGCCATGGGATCAGTTTGTGATACGATAGAAGAAGTCATTGATACTTTACTTCAAAAAGGCCAGAAGGTAGGGTTGATTAAAGTAAGATTATATCGTCCATTTTCAGAGAAATATTTCTTTCATGTTTTACCTAATAGTGTGAAAAAAATTGCTGTCTTGGATAGAACTAAAGAGCCGGGAGCACAAGGAGAACCCCTTTATCAAGATGTAAGATCTATGTTCTATGATAGAGACAATCGTCCTATGATTATTGGTGGACGCTATGGTTTGGGTTCTAAGGATACAACACCAGCACAAATTATTGCAGTATTTAATAACTTGAAAAATGGTTTTCCTAAAAATAGTTTTACCATTGGTATTGATGATGACGTTACTTATACATCGTTGCCAGTTTTTGAAGCACCAGATACGGCCCCCGAAGGTACTATTCAATGTAAGTTTTGGGGCTTAGGTTCTGATGGCACAGTGGGTGCAAATAAGATGGCTATAAAGATTATTGGTGATCATACAGACTTATATGCACAGGGTTACTTTGATTATGATAGTAAAAAATCTGGCGGCACAACTATTTCTTATTTGAGATTTGGTAAAAAAGAGATTAAATCATCTTATTTAGTGTATAATCCGGGCTATATTGCCTGTCATAATAAATCCTATGTGAACCATTATGATTTATTAAGAGGTATCAAGGAGCATGGTACTTTTGTTTTAAACTGTCCTTGGAAGGTAGAAGAGCTAGAAGAAAAGCTAAGTGGTGCTATGAAAAGAGAGTTAGCCAAAAAGCAAGTGCATTTCTATATCATTGATGCAGTTGGTCTTGCTGGTGAAATTGGACTTGGTGGCCGAATTAATATGATTATGCAAGCCGTGTTTTTCAAGTTGGCTCAAGTCATTCCGATAGATGAAGCAGTTCAATATTTAAAAGCTTCAATTAAAAAAACCTATGGACAAAAAGGTCAAAAAATTGTGGATATGAATAAGGCAGCCGTAGATAAAGGGTTGGAAGGACTGGTAAAGGTAGAAATACCAGCCAGTTGGGAAACGGCAGTGGATAAAGTTGTTCCATTACTAGGTGACGAGCCGGAATTTGTAAGGCATATACAACGCCCAATGGCAGATTTAGATGGTTATGATTTGCCAGTTAGTGCATTTCGTGGTATGGAAGATGGAACATTTCCACTCGGTACTACAGCGTATGAAAAGAGAGGCATTGCTGTCATGGTGCCAGAGTGGCAAACAGAAAAGTGTATCCAATGTAATCAATGTGCATATATATGTCCCCATGCGGTTATTCGACCTTTCTTACTAAATGAAGAAGAAAAGCAAGGAGCACCAAATACTTTTGAAACTAAAGAATCAAAGGGTAAGGAAGTGGAAGGATACCATTATCGAATTCAAATATCTCCGTTAGATTGTACAGGTTGTGGTAATTGTGCAGATGTTTGCCCCGCACCAGATAAAGCGTTGGTAATGGTCAACGCAGAAGAAGAAATTCCGCAACAGATTCCTAATTGGGAATATGCTGCGAATAACGTAACTTATAAAGATAAATTGATGAGTAAGAAAGGAGTGAAAGGTAGCCAATTTGCAAAACCACTATTAGAATTCTCTGGAGCTTGTGCAGGGTGTGGTGAAACAGCTTACCTTAAGTATGTAACTCAACTTTTTGGGGATCGAATGATTATAGCCAATGCAACTGGTTGTTCGTCAATTTGGGGTGCTAGTGCGCCTTCAGTGCCCTATACAACCAATAGTGAGGGTAAAGGTCCAGCTTGGGGTAATTCTCTATTTGAAGACAACGCAGAATATGGCTATGGTATTTATTTAGGCTCAAAACATGTAAGAGAAAAGCTTAGAGATTTAATGGCCAGAGGTATTGGCACAGAGAAGGATGAACGCTGTAAGCAAGCTTTTGAGAAGTGGATTGAGAATATGTATGAGGGAGATACTACAAGAGCTGTATCTGAGGAAGTGCTTCAAGCGATACAAAATGCCAATAATAAAAATAGTGAAGTTCATAGAGAAATTATTAAGAAAAAAGACTATTTGGTAAAACCATCTCAATGGATTGTAGGTGGTGATGGCTGGGCTTACGATATTGACTATGGTGGATTAGATCATGTCATTGCATCAGGTGATGATGTAAATATATTAGTGTTTGATACGGAAATATACTCGAATACAGGAGGTCAGGCGTCAAAATCAACACCAACAGCAGCAGTTGCTAAGTTTGCATCAGCTGGAAAGAAGGTAAGGAAAAAAGATCTAGGCATGATGGCAATGAGCTATGGATATGTTTATGTTGCTCAAGTAGCTATGGGGGCAAATATGAATCATACCGCTAAGGTGCTAGAAGAAGCAGAAAGCTACAAAGGACCATCACTCGTTATTTGTTATGCACCATGTATTAACCATGGTATAAGAAGTGGAATGGGTACTTCAGTAAAGCAAGAAAAAGAAGCTGTTGAGGCTGGTTATTGGCATCTTTATCGTTACGATCCAAGATTAAAGGAGCAAAATAAAAATCCATTTGTCTTAGATTCAAAAGAACCAAGTAAATCCTTTAGAGAGTTCCTTCTTTCAGAGTTACGTTATGTACAAATTAAAAATACTTTTCCAGAGATTGCAGAGGAATTGTTCCAAAAAGCAGAAGAAGATGCGAAGGAAAGGTATCAAAATTACAAACAAAAAGCAGAAATCACTTATTAGATAATAATAGTAAAGGCACAGAGATTCAATCAACTGTGCCTTTGCTATTATTTTTTGTTTTCCTCTACCCAATCTTTTGCTCTATCAACAGCGTCTTCTCTTGGAATTGGTACTCTAGATTCAGGTTGTACAGATTCAATATCAGCCCAAGCGGCAGTTTTGTGATTTTCAATGGGCGTTTTATTATCGATACTATAGGTTTTATTTATTTTCATGGTAATCACCTCAAAGATAGTATGAGCAAATTTTTTGAAAATTATTTATACACAAAGCAATGCTAAAGATTGCTTTACAGAAACAACGTTAGCGTGTTATTATAATCATAACTTACAAAATATGACATAATTATAGGAGTGATTACGCTTGAATAAACGATTGTTATTTTTATTGCTTCTAATAGGTTTTATGAATGTGCTAAATTGCAATAGTTATGCCTCTACAGTAGTAATTTTTAAAGATGAGGTGGAAAGTCAAATTTCTGAAAATAGTTTTCTCATGAATGGAATTACATATGTAAATGCATATCAGTGTTTGGCAGAGTTTGGCTATACCTATATTAGTACAGATGAAATGATAACTGCGGTAAAAGAGGAACGAAAACTCATATTTTATGCAGATCAAAGTTATTACATTGATTCAGATCAGATCAAAATCCTTTCTAGTCAAATCATTAAAAAGAACAATATATTTTATATGCCCCTTCGAGCTTTTTCACAATTAAATAATTATTCTTTAGACTGGAGTGCTTCTACTAACAGTATTCAAATGAATAAAATTCAAGATACTACAATGGAAATTGAGCGTATCATTCCCCAACACTTTGTTCAACTACAAGGCCTATATGCACTAAACGATATTGAGCAAGATATAAAATTTGCTTCAGAGTTTTATACTGAGCTAGTGGACTTAAAAGTGATTGGTAATACGTTTGAAGGACGGCCAATTTACGCTATTAAGGTTGGGGTAGATACTGGGCTAGAAAAGCCATCCATACTACTTATGGCAAATATTCATGGTAGAGAGGATTTTACATCAATGCTTGATATGAAAATGCTAGATTACATCCTTTATCAATATTATGAAAGTGGTAGGTGGGGTAATTATGATTTAAAAGACTTGTTAAGCAAAATAGATATTTGGTTTATTCCAGTTGCAAACCCAGATGGTTTGAACATTACCCAAAATGGCATAGCTTCTTCTAAAAATTACAATGCACTAAAATTAATGGATAACATAGCAAAAGATGATAGATGGTGGAAGTCGAATGCGAATGGTGTAGACCTTAATAGAAATTTTGACGATGGCAATTGGAGTATCAAAACTTCTTATAAGAGAAAATCATCAGAAGGCTTTAAAGGCGATAAACCAAATAGCGAATTAGAAACGAAAGCAATACAAAAGTTTTGTAGAGAAACAAAACCACTCATGGCAATATCCTACCATAGCTCAGGCAATATTATGTATTGGGCAGATTCAGATACTCATAGTATTTTTGAGGATATTGATACAACAATTGTTGAAAGGATGTCAGTACTGACAGGCTATACATCTATGCCAATTAGTCAAGATCCAAAGCTATTTAGTGCTGGTTTTGAGAATTGGTTTAAATCAGAATTGCAGCGCTTTTGTATATGTATTGAGGTATCACCCCACCCTGGCAAACCATATGTTCAGCATAGTGATTGGAAATTTGATCAACTAGTTTGGAATCAAGCCAAATATACTGGACTGCAGATGGCAGTAGAAGCATTAAACTATCAAAATGCGATGTATGATGTATATCAAAAAGACTTTTATTTAAAAACCTTTTATTCGGAAGAGAAGGCCAAACAGTTTGCTGGGTATTATAAAAATTCAAGTGTAATGAATAAAGGTATCGTATTGGAATAACAGTTTACCTTAATCAAGTAGCGGTGTAAATTAGCAATATTTGCTTTTTTGAAAGGACGTATAGCATATATATAAGGAGAGTTATGTGGTATAATGTAGACAATTACTTTTTAAGGAGGCTTCTATGAATGGTAAATCAATATAATGTTCAACGTGTTAATAAATTCAATATCATGTTACTAGTTGTATTTGGAATTGTATTAACAACCCAAAGAATTGCAACTGACGGCATAGCTAATGCCATTCCGGTTTTAATGGCATCAGGAGGTGCATTACTAATTGCCCTCATCGTTTATTTTTTGAAACTGCCAAGACAAATTTCTGCAGTTGTAATTCCAGTATGTCCTGTGTTAGCGGTAACTTTATTAGGTGTTTTAACACAGGCTTCGTCAGCCGTATTCCTCGTTTATCTTGTAACAATATGTATGGCAGCCTTATATTTTAACGAAAAAACATTGTTAATTTTTGGTGGTATTGTAAATCTAATATTTATTACCATCAATTTCGTTTTAGGGATTCCAATTATGAATTCAACCATCTTTACAAATAAGGATTTGATTATTCAACTAGGAGCTATGAATTTGGGGTTACTTGTACTTTATTTTCTTTCGAAATGGGGTAATGAATATATACAAGTATCTATACAAAATGAAATGAAAACCAAAGAAGTTCTTGACGAATTAACAAACACTTTTGATTCTATAGAGAAGGTATCAGTAATATTAAATGAGAATATTTCAACTTTTAAAAAAGATCTAAATGCAACAAAGGAATCAAGCGATACCGTAAATGGCGCAATTGAAGAAATTACAAGAGGTGTTGAAGAAGAGGTATCAGGTATAACTGCAATTTCTAATATGATGAGTAGTGCACAGGATAAGGTGAAATTCACTCATGAGAAATCTTCAAAAATTGCCTTGACTTCGAGCAATGTAAGTAAGCGTGTTCAAGAAAATGGTTTGGAAATAGCTCATATGAGAGAGAAGATGAAGACCATTCATCATGCAGTAAATGAAGGCCTTACAACAGTAAGTGAACTTGGTGAGAGTATGTCATATATACAAACCTTCTTAAACTCCATAACTCAAATAGCACAACAAACAAATCTCTTAGCCTTAAATGCAGCAATAGAGGCAGCTAGAGCAGGAGAGGCTGGAAAAGGTTTTGCAGTCGTTGCAGATGAAATAAGAAAGCTTGCAGATCAAAGCAACACTACGGCTAAAGAAATAGGTCAAATAGTTGTGTCTATTCAAACTAAGGCAAATAAAGCAGTAGAATCAGCGCAAGCAGGAAATACTGCATCCATTGAAGGAAATGAAGTTGTAACTAGACTTCAAGATAGTGTAGACAGTATGGTTCAATCTTTTCATAATATGGAAAAGGATTTGAATGAAGAATTCAAATCAATAGAAGTAGTAACAGGGTTATTTACGAATATATATAGTCATTTACAGAATAATGCAGCAATCATGGAAGAACATTCTGCTACAACAGAACAAATGCTAAGTTCAGTTGAAGAACAAAACAACATGATTTCAGGAATGGCTCAGACAATTGGTGAAATTGAATCATTAAGTCAAAACTTAAGAAAGTTAGCAGTTCAATAAATAGATTTACATACAAAAGCATTAGCCGATTGGCTAATGCTTATTTTTATACTGTTGCTTATCAGCATACATTTCTTGATCAGCTTTATTCAATGCCATTTCAGGTGATTCCAGGTTACTAGTTCGTATATAAAAACCAATAGAGGGTATTGGTCCATTAATGGAAGTTTGATCATCTAAAGCGATCCTTGAGGTTTCACATGCTAACTTAAGTTGTGAAATGAGTTTAAGGGAGTCGGCACTATCATACCCATCTAAGAATATAAAGAACTCATCTCCACCCATACGCATAATATTTTCATGGGGTATAAAGGTCGTTAGAATATTAGCAAAGGATTGAAGTAAAATATCTCCAATTTGATGTCCATAAGTATCATTGGTTGATTTTAGATGATTTAAATCAATCATAATGAAGCTCTGAGGATAGGGATAATCGTACATTTTCTTTTCTAAGGAGTTAAAATATAAACGGTTGTATAAGCCTGTTAATGCATCTGTATAAACGAGATGTTCTCTTTCTTTCAGTATCCGTGTTTTCGCTTTTTGGGCAACTAGTTCCTTAAATAGTTTTAATAGTGATAAGATTACGATGAGCAAGAAAACAAGAATACCAAATAACAATTTAGATAGTTTGGTGTTTTGTACGTTTTTTAAAACAGGTGCGCTTTGAATTCCTTCATATTTAGCTTTTTCATAATCCATAAGGGTAATTGCTTTATTGAATATAGATACAAATTCTTCGTGATTTTTTTGAGTGCCAAAGTATAAAAAGGAATCAGAAGAAGTTGTGCCTTTTTTTACAATTTGATTATAACCCAATCCTTCAATATAGTATTCAGCAACGGAGGGATTTTCTAAAAAGTAATCGACTTCTCCTTTTTCAATAATCAACAAAGTTTCTTTAATGTCCTTTGTAAAAACTATTTCAACATTTTTAAGGTTTTTCTTTAAGTACTCTTCATGCCAAAAGCCATCAATGACAGCGATTTTACAATCCTCTAAACCATAGATGTCATATACAGTATCTGCACTTTTTAAGCCATAAATTGCATCGCGGTCGTAACTAAAAGGTGCGGTAAAGTTGAAAAGTGATTCTCTATCATTTGTTTTTGCCATATTCAATATATCGATTTCCCCATCTAACGCTAGCTGGTAGAGGTTATCAAAAGGCATAGGAACACATTCGATTTTTATACCCACCATATTTGTGAATTCTGTCAAATATTTACCTGCAATACCTGTATATTCGTTGTTAGTGTAATTGTCTATAGGCAAATAATCGGTTGCAATACCAACTTTAATGACTGGAGTATTTTGTAGCCAAAGACGTTCGGAAGGCGTTAACTTGAGTATCTTGTGCATATAGAGTGCTCTTGCAGTTTCAATCGCTTCGTCAATGCTGTCAGCTCTATTGGCTATGATTTTGTTAAGAATATTTGTTAATGTTTGATCTTCAATTCGTGTAGAAAAAGTCATTTCTGAGAAAATGTTTTTCAATTCAGCTATATTTTGAACCTCAGAAAATTGATAAAGATATTCATAGACAACTTCACTTCCAGAGGTGATGAAGCCATTGATTTCTCCATTTAACATTTGTTCTATTGCTGTTTTTTGATTTGGATAATCCACCTGCATATAGTTAATATTAAGATAGTTGTCTTTAAATACATCAATTACCATATCACCTTCAATGAAGCCAACACATTCACTATCCAAATCACCTATGGTTCGGATTTCGCTGTCCTTTAGAGCTAACACAACATAAGGATAATGGTGGACACTTTCTGTAAAAGCCATTATTTTAAGACGTTCCTCAGTTGGGTTAGCACCAAAAAGTATATCAATAGATTGATCAAACAACCCGTTATAGGCTTCTCCCCAGTTTTTATGATCATCAATGTCAATGGTAAGACCTGATTCTTCTTCGAAAATCTTCACAATGTCAATCAAATAACCCTTTAGATAACCATCATATTCAAACAAATCAATACCTGCATATGGGGCTAATCCGACTTGTAAAACCACATTTTTATGTGAATCTATCCACAATTGTTCTTCTTCTGTGAATTGAGTAGGTACATAGGACGGAATGGTTGTTTCTGCATGAGAAACAGTTAATACATTGTAAAGCATACAAAAAAATAGCAAAGCTATTAGTGATTTTTTGAACATATGAACACCTCTACATTAATACTCTAATGACAACTATTATATACCTTTTGATGATAAATTTCAACAGAATGTGTCAATTAACAAGGAGTTTAAAAAATATAGTGTTTTTTGTCACATATCATGATAAAATATAGGTATAATCAAACAATTGACATGCAATTTTAAGGAGCGGTAAAATGGAATATTCAGAAGGTTTTTTGGGTTCATTATTTGAGAATATGCTTAATGGTTTTGCTTATCATAAAATTGTAACAGATGAAAAAGGTAAGCCAATTGATTATATCTATTTAGATGTGAATCAGGCTTTTGAATCGATTATTGGATATAAAAAAGAAGATGTTATTGGGAGGAGTGTAAAAGAAATATCACCCAATATTGTTGAAGATACGTTTAACTGGATTGAATTTTTTGGAGAAGTAGCAATTGAAAATACATCACCAACAACTGAACAATATTCAGAAGCCTTAGATAAATGGCTTTTAATCAATGCCTTTTCACCAATGAAGGGATATTTTGTTACGATTATTATGGATATTACAGAAATAAAAACGAGAGATATTTATATATCTGAAAAGAATTATGAGCTAAGAAAGCTGTACAAGGAAATTGTGACTTCTGAGGAAGAAATTAAGCGGCAAATGCAAGCATTAGAAGAAGTACAGCTAATCTTAATTGAAAACGAGAAAAGAGCTAATATAGCTCAAAAAATTGCCCATGTTGGGCATTGGGATTATGATGTGACAACCCTCCAATTTTGGGGATCAGAAGGTGCCTTTGATTTGTTGGGAATGAATAGAGAATCACCGTTAATTCCATTTGATAAAATCATTAATCAAATCCAACCTCAAGATCGTATCAAAATGAAGAAAATGTATAGATATTTGCTGGAACATGATAATCATCATGATGTAGAATTTGAATTTAAACGAGAAAATGATGGTCAAATCAGATATATGCACTCTGTTGCTGAATTGTTTTGGGATGCTAACGGTAAACCTAAAAAGATTATTGGCGCAGTTCAAGATATCACAGATAGAATTCATGTTGAAATTAAATTGAAAAATAAAAATGAAGAACTTACTGCATTATATGAAGAAATATTTGCTACAGACGAAGAGTTGAAGGAACAATTAGATGAGATTAATATACATAAAGAAATGCTTGAAGAGAGTGAAACGAGGTATAGAACACTTGTTGATAATTCAAGAGATTGTATTTACAGCTGTGACTTAAATGGAGTATTTACGGCAGTGAATGAAACATTTTGTACCTTATTAGGAGCAGATAGAGAATGTGTTATTGGTAAGACGATGAATGAACTTATATTTTTTAGTGAAGAAGGCTTCAATGAATGGAATAATAAAATACTACATGTTATTCATAATAAGCAGACTGTTGTTTTTGAAAATGAAGTAAATACTACTGAGGGTACAGTTTGTTATAATATAACGTTATCTCCGATTTTAGGTACGAATAAAGAGATTATAGGTGTAACTGGAACGAATCATGATATTACAAATAGCAAACGCAATGAAGATAAGATTAAGCATATGGCCTATCATGATCCGCTCACTGATTTACCAAATAGAATCTTGTTTTTTGATCGACTTAAAAATGCCATAGAAAGATCCCACAGGTCAAAGACGAAAATTGCTGTTTTGTTTTTTGACATGGATAATTTCAAAAGAATCAACGACACATTAGGACATTATATTGGCGACGAACTATTGGTTGAAACTGCAAAACGCATCACTAGCTGTATGAGAGAATATGATACAGTTGCAAGATTAAGCGGAGATGAATTTGCTGTTTTATTGCAAAATATTGAAAAAGTAGAAGATATGCTTACCATAGTACAAAGAATTCAGCAGAAATTTGGCATACCATTCTTTTTATCCGACAATACAATTGATCTCACCACCAGTATTGGTATTGCAATGTATCCAGAAGATGGTAATTCACCAGAAGAACTACTGAAGAATGCGGATACTGCAATGTACAAGGCAAAAGATCAAGGTAGAAACAAATATGTATTCTTTCATTTTACGATGAAGGATGAAATTATTAAGAAAATCAAAGTAGAAAAATTACTTAAAAAAGGCATTAAGCATAGAGAATTTATATTGCATTATCAACCACAGTTTATAGCGAAAGGTAGGAAGTTAAGAGGATTTGAAGCACTTATTAGGTGGAATAGTCCTGAGTTAGGGTTCATACCTCCAGATGACTTTATCGGCATAGCTGAAGAAAGTGGCCAAATAATTCAGATAGGGGAATGGGTAATACAGGAAGCATGCTACATGATAAAAAAAATGAATGAAAAGTACAATACAGACTTAATCGTATCAGTAAATATATCCTTGCTTCAATTAAGACAATTGGATTTCGATCAAATGCTTTTGAGTTATATTAACTATCATAAAATCAAACCTCATAATATTGAGATCGAGGTAACGGAAAGCTTATTTATCGATAACTATGATGTAGCGATTATTGCTTTAAATAATTTGAAAAGAGCTGGTGTAAGAATTGCACTTGATGATTTTGGAACAGGGTATTCTTCCCTTAGCTATTTGAAAAAGCTACCTATTAATCTTCTTAAAATTGACAAGGCATTTGTCAGTGAAATTGACGGAGAAAATCCAGATAAGGATTTAACGGAACCAATTATTTCACTTGTACATAAGCTTGGAATAGAAGCGATGGCAGAGGGTGTTGAAACAGCAGAACAGCTTGATTATTTAATCAAAGCGGAATGTGACCTTATCCAAGGGTTTTACTTAGGAAGGCCAGTTATAGAGCATGAAGTAGAGGAAATTATTAAGAACAATATATAGAAAGGTTATGGGTATACTATTGATATTCTGACAGAAAGGAAGATGAATATGATTGACAATAATAGAAATATACCAAAGCCTTATATGGGTAATTTAACATCACAGCAGATTGTTAATATGGCGAAGAGTGGACAATTAGGCGGAGAAATGGTTAAGAGAATGATCGCTAATGAAGAAACTGAGCTAATGAATCATTTAAATTCGGAGTAATCCTTTTTTGAGGGTAGTCATCAAAAGTTCAGATGATTATCCTCTTTTCGTATTAGGTGTGATAAGATATATATAATAATTTAATCAGGGGAGATTTATATGAAGCACTTAGTATTGTTATTCTTCGTTATTTCATTCACATCTGGTGTAGTTGCGATTATTTTAGGAAGCATGTTCTATTTGAAAAATAAGCATGATCCGATTAAGCAGTTAATCATTGCCAATTGTTATTTTTGTGGGTTATTATTTCTAGATATTATTAATTATTATGTAGGAATTAATTACATAAAAACGCAAGAAATTTTTTATATGATTATTTTATTAGGTTTGTTATTGACAGGCATAGGTTTGATTTATCATTTTACGCTTTTTGTACATCTGCTTCTTTCCTTAGAATTTAGTAAGAAGAAAAGATTCATCTTTTATTTTACTGCGATTACAGCTGTTCTCTTACTAATTGGACTTAATATTGCATATGCAAACAATATTCTTTATAAATATTTTCAATATCCCACAAGCTTTTTATTGCATAATTTATTTACAGGGGTGGGTGCTTATTATAATTTATTCTTACTTGTAATGTACCGAAAATCTGTTCACAAGGAGGTTAAGAAATTTTTAATGATTGGCATCGTATTTATTGCGATCGTAGTTCCATTATCTATTTTTATGAATTCGCTTGAGTATTCAATCAGGTTTCCTTATCCAATGCCATTTTCACCAATTATTTTTTTCCTTATTAATATTTTGGGGATTGCATTTGCTAGGAAAACCCTGCTTCATGGTTTAGACAAGCATCCTAAAGAGAACTATGATATAGTACTTAAAAAATATTTGTCTCAATTTGATATTACAGAAAGAGAATTAGAAATAGTGAAATTTGTACTTGAAGGTTTTGGGAACCAAGACATAGGGGATAAGTTATTCATATCTCCAAACACTGTTAAGAACCACATTTATAACATTTATAGAAAGATGGGAATTAAAAATAGATATGAATTAATGAGCAATATAGCAAAGATAAATGAGTAGTAATGTAGTACTATTTAAGTAGGTTACTTAATATGGGAGTCCATTACTATTGAATAAATGGGAGTTGCTACCTATAATCCAAAGAAAAGATATTATTTTAACAGGAGGATTATATGGAAATAACTAAAAAGACAAGGTATATTTATGTAGATAATTTAAGATTAGTTATGATCGTTTTTGTTGTTATGGTTCATCTTGCATGTACCTACAGCTCTATTGGTAGCTGGTATTATTATGAAAAGAAGACTCTTGATGACTTATCACTTATATTGTTTGCTTTTTTTCAATCATTTTCACAGGCGTATTTTATGGGGTTTTTGTTTTTACTTGCAGGTTTTTTTGTGCCAGCTGTTTATGATAAAAAGGGCTTTGGAAAATTTATTAAGGACCGATTTATTAGACTTGGTATACCAACCTTAATATATATGCTCATTATTCATCCTTTTATCATAATTATATTATTAGGTAATCCATGGGAATTTACTTATTTGAAATACATAACATCGTTAACTTTTATTGGTGAATCTGGACCTCTTTGGTTTGCTTTTGCATTGCTTATTTTCACCTTTGTTTATGGAGTAATAAGACTCCTTTTAAATAATTGTAGAGAGCGAGTAGAGAAGGCATTACCAAACCTTAAGCTATCAATCATTATTATATTGATCATTGGTATAGGGTCGTTTTTAATTAGGTTAATACAACCTATTGGAACAAGCATTATGAATATGCAACTTTGTTTTTTCACTCAATACATCGTATTCTTTATTGGTGGTATATTGGCTTATAGAAACAAGTGGTTTGATAAACTTACCTATTCAACGGGGATCAACTGGTTAAAAGCTGCACTTACTATAGGTATAGCAACTTGGATAGGAATCTTAATGCTAGGGGGTGCTATGACAAACGGCTTCGATGCCTTTATGGGAGGATTGAGATGGCAGAGTTTTGCTTACACTATTTGGGAAGCTTTTATTGTTGTTGCAATGTCATTTGGGTTAATTGCACTTTTTAAGGAGAAATGGCATCATCAAAATAAAATAGGAAAGATTTTATCTGATAATGCCTTCGGGGTATATGTATTTCATGCACCAATTATAATTGCTATAACAATTCTCTTCAAATCGTGGAGCATCTTGCCAATTGTTAAATTTTTTATAATGGGGATCATCTGCTTGCCAACTTGCTTTTTGATATCTCATTTAATCATTAGAAGGATACCACTGTTAAAAAAGGTAATATAGTTATTTTAATAAACTTTGAACCCAATCCTTTTTATGAAATAAGGCACAACCATGTTCGGTTTCTGAAAGGTGTTCGTTACTGTCGCGAATGGACTTTAGGAATTTTGATTGGAGTGCCTCTTTTAAATTTATTTGAAACAAATTTACATCTGAATATGGAGAAAATGGACATGGTTCTAAATCACCAGAGGCATTGATATGAACGAAGCCTCTGCCAGAGGACAAACAACCACCCATCTGATTTTCATCTCCTGGAAAAGAGATGAATAGAGAGGCGTAATTTTCTCTTAATTGAAGTAACACCTTTGCAAGTTTAAGACGTTGTGAAGATGAAATCTCAAGATGCTCAGTTTTACCGTCAATAGGAACATATTCAACATACAAGAAGCTTTTACATCCCTTCTGTATGAAGTTGTTAACGAATTCAGTGGAGGTTACCAAATCGAAATTTTCACAAGTAACAGTAATTGATGTTCCAAAAAAAATATTTTTATGAGATAAGGCATCCATGCCCTGTAAAATGGTTTGATAAATACCTTCACCTCTTCTTGCATCTGTATCATTCTCATAGCCTTCCAGACTTATAATTGGAATTAGATTTCTACTTCCTTCGAGAATATGAATAGTATGCTCATCAATATGTGTACCATTTGTGAAAATTGGGAAAATAATTTCAGGTATTTTACCTAGAAGCTTAAGTAAATCCTCACGAATGAAAGGTTCTCCTCCAGCTATAAGTATAAAAGAAATGCCAAGCTCTTTCGCTTCAGTAAATACTTCAAGCCACCTCTGAGTAGTTAACTCTTGCGTGCATTTCGAACTGTTAATTCGGTCATAACAACCAGTACAAGTCAAGTTACATTGGCTAGTAATACTAGCAATTAAAAATGCAGGAATGTGATAACCCTTCTTTTCCCACTCAGCCCTTAGTTTTTCAGCTGTACTTTGCCACAAAAGGTTCTTGACAATAAATTTTGAAAAGGCTGGCTTTCTCAATGACACCTTTATGGCATTTCCTACCAAGTTTTTAATAGCCTTGTTCATTGTTAGGATATAATCTTGATCTGTTGGCATATAATCCTCCTAGCTTATTATTTCGAACATTTGGCCGCGCTTTGAAATTGTTAGTATATTTTTGTTTTCAAGATAGCCATCAATCTTTAACTGTTCAAACACACCATATTGATCGCCAAAATGCATAGGGATAATGGTGCAATGTTCAGGCATAATTTTTTCAGTAAAATATTCAAGAGATAGTGCATAATTACGTTCAAGCCTTGGATCAACAGGTATAAACGCTAACTCCATTGGCAAACCTTTTAGCTTGCCTATTTCTGTTTTATATAAGACTTCTATACGATTCTTCCATTCATCGCTTTCCTCTTCCCAACGCCACCAATTAAGATCACCAGAATGAAATAGATTTACTTCATCAACTTGAATATAAAAAGAAATACCTTCATCGTTGGACTTGAGTGTCAATATTCTTAAATCATCAATCATACAGTCTTGATGAGGTTCCAAAAAATGAACATTATTACAAGTTACATCTTCTATATCATGGGATAGAATATAGGTGATTTTATGTGCAATATTTTCTTCTTGCCAAGTATAGATTACCTTATTATAGTGATCATGGTGCCTATGGGTTACAAAAACATAAACATCTAAATCTTTAAGATCTTCCGGACGGATAACACCTCCATTTAGGGATTCAACTGTATCATAGGGTAAGTTATTATAGTAGTCAAAAATTAAGAGTTTATTATTGATTTTTACTGCAAAGCTGCTATTGTATAAATACCAGATTTTCATCCTTTTCATTGCGTTTTCCTTGAAGATCTATCTGCAGGGATTATCTCAATCCAGAAACCATCGGGATCGGAAATGAAATACAGTCCCATTTTTTCATTTTCAAAACAGATACATCCATTTTTTTTGTGTAAGGCATAAGCGGCTTGATAATCATCAACGATAAATGCAAGGTGAATTTCATTATCTCCTAATTTATAAGGTTCTTTCCAATCACGATACCAGGTTAGCTCAAGCTTGTGAATTGTTTCTTCATCACCAAGAAATACTAACATATAACTTCCATCCTCAGCTACCTTACGTCTAGTTTCAACAAGACCGAGATTTTCCTTATAAAAAGTGATACTCTTTTCTAAATCGAACACACTAATATTATTATGAGCAAATGTAAATTTCATTCTTCATCCTCCTAAAATTTAACGATAGATTAAGAGTATTATATCATTACACAAAATTTCTATCAATTGCTACTTGCTAGAAATTCGATTATTTGATAATATTTTCTTATGGAAAAAAAAGAAATCATAAACTGTGTAGGTTGTAATTACTATTATGTAACTTGGGATAAACAATTTCCTAAGGGTTGCAAGTATTTTGGATTCAAATCCATTAAAATGCCAAGCATCGTCGTTAAGGAAAGTTCAGGAGAGTGGTGTACTCTATACACTACAAAACAACAAAAAGAAAAGGAATAGTTTTCGTATTCCTTGTACTTTTTTAGTAGGTTAAGTACGTCTTTAAGATAATTTATCTGATTTTCTTGGTTATTATGAAAGTTCTGCATAAGTAATTGGAAAAGCGGCAGGTAGGTAACTAGTCTTTAATTTATCTTAGCCGATTTTCTTGGTTATTATGAAAGTTCTGCATAAGTAATTGGAAAAGCGGCAGATAGGTAAAACTAGGATTTAAGTTGTCATAGCCGATTTTCTGACATAGGATTTTTCGTGTTTTTTTATATCCTTCATAAATTGAACCATGCAACCTGCGCTTGTGCTTTGGGCAAGAGGTAAAGAACTTAAGGTCATTTTGAAAAAGCGAATTTTCAAAGGTTGTACATCACGATATTCACGATCAATTCTTAATGCGATTCTAGCGTTGTATTCTAAATAAGATTTTACATCATTAAGAACGATAGGAGGATCGACTGAGCGATATTCACGTACCAAATCAAAAGTGTATTTAACAAAGTTTTCATAGCTTCTATGATTGTCAAGTAATCGTATTCTTACATGTTGTGGTATTGTAAGATCCTGTATAATGTGTATACATGCGCCAAAATAAAACATTGCTTTAGAGTAGTCCTTTATGATATACGAATGAAGTGCTTGGTTATAGTAAGTCTCTGCTAAAGTCAAGGCATGACTATGACCAAATAACCCTTTTCTATTTTTGGGATTATAAAAATGACTGCTACTCTTGAAATTTTGATCTGCCCATACAGATCCTAACTGAATAGGTTTGATATATTTTTTCATTAGTTTATATTCATCGTTATAGTTATATTCTCGTAAGAGACGTAATGCTTGAATATTATTAAATAAATGTACTTGACATTCAGTATGGATAATCATTTTTTTAATTGGATTAATAAGTGCAAATAATATTCGCATACTATTTCCATAAAAGAGCTCGAATTTCATTGATATAGTACCTCCCGTATATGTCATTAAGAGTAGTTTCTCCATGTTGCTACAAAATAATCAAAAAAACCATTGATTATTAGTCTTAAAAAGTATATTATATGATTAATACTTTGAATATCAAAGTAATAAAAGGATAGATAATGAGAGGTGTAGGATGATAGTAAAATCGAAAGTTAAAGGCTTTATTTGCACTACGGCTCATCCAAAAGGATGTGCAAAGCATGTTGAAGAACAGGTAGACTATGTGAAAAAAATGGGTGCCTTTGACGGACCAAAGAGAGCGTTAATTATTGGTGCCTCAACTGGCTTTGGATTAGCTTCAAGAGTTGCGGCTACCTTTGGAGCAGGTGCTGACTCAATCGGCGTTTCTTATGAGAAACTTCCAACAGAAAAGAAAACCGCTACTCCAGGTTATTATAACACAATTGCATTTGATAAGCTCGCCCAAGATGAGGGACATTATTCAAAAAGTATAAATGGTGATGCATTTTCAAATGAAATTAAGGATGCTACCCTTGAGTTAATTAAAAAAGAATTAGGGAAGGTTGACTTAATTATTTATAGTATAGCTTCTCCTAGAAGAATAGATCCTACCACTGGCATAATTCATAGTTCGGTACTTAAGCCGACGAAAGAACCTTATAGCAATAAAACCATAGATTTCATTACCGGTGAAATGTCACAGGTAACCATTAATCCAGCAACTGAGGAAGAAATATATAATACAGTTAAGGTAATGGGTGGTGAAGACTGGAGACTGTGGATGGAAGCACTTGACAATGCGGATCTACTAGAAGAAGGTGCAATTACAATTGCTTATTCTTACATAGGCCCAGAGCTTACGTTCCCGGTTTATAGAGATGGTAGTATTGGAAGAGCGAAAGAGCATCTTGAAGCTACCGCCCATGAATTAACGGATAGCCTCAAAAGTAAAAACATCAAAGCTTATGTTTCGGTTAATAAAGCGCTCGTGACTCAGGCAAGTTCAGCTATTCCGGTAGTTCCACTGTATATATCAATTTTATATAAAATCATGAAGGAAAAGTGTATTCATGAAGGTTGTATTGAACAAATGTATAGAATGTATAAGGAAAAGGTTTATGTGCCAACAGTAGAATTGGATGAAAAGGGTAGGATACGTTTAGATGATTGGGAAATGAGACAGGACGTGCAAGTAGAAGTTGATAAGATATGGAGTATTATTTCAAAAGATAACAAAGATCAGCATATAGATCTTGATGGATATAGTAAAGAGTTTTATAAATTATTTGGGTTTGGTATTGAAGGTGTAGATTATGATGAAGACGTAGAAGTTGGATAGATAAATATACAAAGGGGAGTGTTATAAGATGGCTATACTGATTACAGGGGGTACAGGTTTTATTGGTTCCCATACAGTAGTAGAACTATTAGGCGAAGGCTATGAAGTTGTTATAGTTGACAACTTTTCAAATAGTAATCCAGAGGTAATTAATAGAATTGAAGAAATAAGTGGTAAAAAGATTCGATTTTATGAGGTAGACTTGTTAAACTATGAAAAACTTGACAAGGTATTTTGTGAGAATGACATCTCGGCTGTTATACATTTTGCAGGATTAAAGTCTGTAGGAGAATCAGTAGCCATTCCACTTAGATATTATCATAACAATATAACGGGTACATTGGTGTTGTGTGAACTGATGTCAAAACACAATGTTAAGAAGATGGTCTTTAGTTCTTCAGCAACAGTATATGGGATGAATAACGTATCACCTTTAACAGAAGATTTATTACTTAGTACAACCAATCCGTATGGGAGTACTAAATTAATGATCGAGAGTATATTAAGTGATTTGGTAGTATCAGATCCAGAATGGAGAGTAGTACTACTTAGGTATTTTAATCCTATTGGAGCTCATGAAAGTGGAAGAATAGGGGAAGATCCTAATGGAATTCCAAATAATCTGATGCCTTTTATTACGCAGGTTGTAATTGGGAAAAGAGAGTCGCTGAATGTATTTGGAAGTGACTATCAAACGCCAGATGGGACTGGAGTAAGGGATTATATTCATGTTGTGGACCTAGCAAAGGGACATCTAAAGGCTTTAGAGAAAATAAATGATGAAAAGGGTGTATTGGTCTATAACCTTGGAACAGGCATTGGATATAGTGTTCTTGATGTTGTTCGGGCTTTTGAGAAAGTGACCAATATGCAAGTCTCATATAATCTTGTTGATAGACGTCCAGGAGATGTTGATATATGTTATGCGAATGCTTCGAAGGCTCTAAATGAATTAGGGTGGAAGACAGAAAAGAATCTTGAAGATATGTGTAGAGATTCATGGAACTGGCAAATGAAAAACCCTAATGGATATGATAAAAGATAAAATTGAACTCTAAATAAGTTGAAGCGCACCATTGTAAAGAACTAAGTTCTTTACAATGGTGTTTTTTGTTTACTAGGAAACTTTCATGACATGTTCTTTACCAGGTAAAATGAAATAATGTAAATGAAAGTTAGTAGCCATATGTCATAGGTTTTATTTCGTGGAAAGTTCTGCATATGCAATTGGAAAAGCGGCAGGAAAGTAACGAGAATTTTAATTCGGCAAGGCCGATTTTCTTGTTTAATAGGAAAGTTCTGCATATGCAATTGGAAAAGCGGCAGGAAAGTAACGAGAATTTTAACTCGGCAAAGCCGATTTTCTTGTACAGTGGAAAAGTTCTACTTTCCACGAAGCATAACAAAGCGTTAGATAGCACTTTTCTACATCGAGTGACACGTACTACTATTTTCCGATATATCCACAATACATTAAACAAATTATGACATAATATTAATAAAATTAAATATAAAAATAATAATTATAAAATTATTGACAAAAACTCATTATAAAGGTAGAATGATAGATGATAATATCGGCTTTTTCATTGATGAAGAAAGCTCCAGTTGCAGATAGATACTTAAAATTTAGCTGGGCATAGTCGATTTTTTTCAAAGGATAAAATGCACATGGGGAGGGTAATAAAATGTATACATATTTACTCAATTCAATTGAAGAGTACAACATATTTTATGGTTCTATTAGAATATGTATAGTAGGAATTGGATTTATTGCAAATGGGCTAATCATCGAAATGTCAAGAATGCATAAAGAGTTCTTTTTTCCAGCAGTTGTAGTATATCGAGACATTAATAAACTCTATCGGTGTATAGAAAATTGTGAAAGAGATTATAAGATTAGAATTTGTAATACAAAAGAAGACCTGAGACAAGCAGAGATCAATGGTGAGATTGCAGCAGTCAAAGATTTTAGGCTCGCATTTGCAACAAAGATTGATATTGTTGCAGATTTAACTGGAGATGCTGCTTACGGAACAGAAATAGCATATGAAACGATTTTAAATAAGGTTCATATAGTCGCTAGTCCAGAAATTGATATTTGCTTAGGAAATTATTTTTCAGATTTAGCAAAACAAAATAATATTGTGTATTCAGGATTTTCAGGAGATGAACCAGGTGAAATCCGAAATCTATATAGCTATGTAAAAATGACTGCACTTGATATCATTGCTGTTGGGAAGTTTAAAAATTTTATTGATCGCTACGCCAATCCCTCATCTGTTAAGAAGTGGGCAGACCTGTATCAACAAAATCCTATCAAGCTTTCTTCATTTGCAGATGGGACTAAGATGAATATAGAAATGGGAATAGTGGCAAACGCACTTGGATTGGTACCAGATATCCCAGGTATGAATAGCCCAACAGGCACCTTAGATACTGTGACAGACATCATAAGGCTTAAAGAAGATGGTGGCGTATTATCAAAAAAGGGTGTGATAGAGATTGTAAAGGGTGTTGAACCTTCGGGAGGAATTTTTGTTATCGGACACACAACCAATAAATCACTTGTAAGTGATTTGAAATATTATAAAATGGGTAACGGACCCTATTACTTGTTTTATAAGCCTTATCATTTGTGTGCGTTTGAGATGCTTATGGGAATGGCAAAAAATGTAGTGTTAAAGTCGGCGGTTATAGAGCCCGGGATACATAAAACATCCGATGTATTGGTATATGCAAAGCAAGAATTAAAAGCAGGAGAAGTTTTAGATGATATAGGTGGGTATTCTTATTATGGATTATTAGAAAACCTTGATGAGCTTAAGAAGGGCAAATACTTGCCTGTTTCAATGGCTACGGGGTGTAGATTGAATAGAGATTTAGAGAAAGATGAACTTATTACAATTGATGACGTTGAGTTAAATGACGAATCATTGTTATGGAAATTGATTAAACAACAGTATGTTATATAGATAAATAGAGATGAGGAAGATTAGATTAAAACGCATTTTATTAATGATACTTATTTGGTACGTATTAGGAATATCACGCTTCATGATTTTATTTGTACCTTTTAAAAAGATTGCATCTTATATGGGAAAGTCAAGGTACGAAACGAAATATTTTCTAACAGAGACAGAGCAAAGAAGGGCAAGAAAACTGGGTAAAATGATCTCTTATGTAAGTGATTGTACGCCATGGGAAAGTAAATGCTTTGTTCAAGCACTGACAGGGTTCATGCTACTAAGATTATTTCATATACCAAGTACAATATATTTTGGTGTTAGAAAACAGCCTGATGATAGCTTGGTAGCACACGCATGGCTTAGGGCAGGAGATCAAGTGATTACAGGTGATGAAGAAAGGATATTCTTTATTCCTGTTGCCAAATATGGTCAATATGCGAAAGCATATAATTAATAGATATGGATATTGCAACAGTGCGGTGGGAGTTATCTTAATTTATATTTAATACAAAGGAGGAAGTAGTATGAAAAGCAGGGTAAGTTGGGGGAAAAGATTTACTTATTGGTTGGCAATTGTAACAATACTAGCATTAAATTTGAAAACCATATCGCTGGCGGACAGTACAGTCTATCAATGGAAGGGTGAAGACAATGGCGGTTATGAATTTGGGCTAGAGTTAGGACAAGGAGAGGGACAAGCAGATTTACTTATTTTGCAAGAAAAAGCAGATGAAGGCTTCTTAGGAC
Organism: Firmicutes bacterium HGW-Firmicutes-1; assembly: GCA_002841625.1. Taxonomy (NCBI): domain Bacteria; kingdom Bacillati; phylum Bacillota; species Firmicutes bacterium HGW-Firmicutes-1. The sequence goes on from PHAG01000009.1 coordinate 38,094, forward strand.
CTGTTTTGAAATGTTATTGTGTAGATTTTGAATACTTAATATCTGAAGGAGTGGATTATTCAAGACAAACATTATCCAACGGTAGCTTTTCTGAGACAGTGGCAGGGCGTATAAGAGCTATTGCAACTCATACATATCCATATATTTCGCTTGAAGATTTGGCAAAAGCGATGGTAAGTGATTTTGCAGTAACGGGGCTTACGAAGGAACAAGTTATTACGGGCACACAATATGCAATTTGGAAATATACAAATGGAAAAGATATTCCGATTACTGATGAAAATGCAAATAAAGTTTATAATTATATGTTGAGCCTTGAACCTATGCAAGCCGTTCAAGCAGCGGTAGTTACGCTTAATACGCCTACATATACAATTAGCAATGGGTTCATTAGGATTGTATTTACATATTCCTCTATTACAGCGGAAGGTAAGTTTGTTGAAGGTGAGCTTTCTTATAATAAAGATTTTGAAAAATATCAAACGATTGTACAAGATCCAATTACTAAAATAGTGACGGTTACTTTGGATGTTCCTCAAGCCGAGTTGCCACAGAATACTATTTTAGAGATTTCTTTAGATTGTAAACAAGCAGAGGCTTTTTTACTTAAACAAGTCCCTTCCAATACGGAAGAGAATTTAAGTTCAAGTATTGTAGTGGGAACGAGCAATATTGCTAGGACATATGCAGATGAAAATGGAAATATTGTACCAGCCCAAGGCACAGAAACACCACCAGCCCAAGGCACAGAAACACTACCAGCCCAAGACACAGAAACACCACCAGCCCAAGGCATAGAAACACCACCAGCCCAAGGCACAGAAACACCACCAGCCCAAGGCACAGAAACACCACCAGCCCAAGGCACAGAAACACCACCAGCCCAAGGCACAGACAGCCCAAGGCATAGAAACACCACCAGCCCAAGGCACAGAAACGCCACCAGTCCAAGGCACAGAAACACCACCAGCCCAAGGCACAGAACCACCATCAACACAAGGCACAGATACAATACCAATATCTCAACCATTGGTAACAGTCATTTCAGATTATATGAATCAAAATAAGTCCATTCAATTTTCATACTATATTCCGACATCTACAGATTCACCATCGACACCACCAACACCACCAACACCACCAACACCACCAACACCACCAACACCACCGCCAACAACACCAACAACACCGACAACAACACCAACACCAACACCAACACCAACACCACCACCAACACCAACACCACCAACGCCAACGCCTGTACTTGAGGAAATAATAATGGATGATGAGGTTATTCCGGAAGACGTAATTGAATTAAAGGATGAGATAGTACCAATTGGTGAACCTATTGTTTTACCTAATACTGGGGGTATTAATTCTAATATATTTTTTGTGTTTGGATCTGGTATGATGGGAATTGGCATTATTATTAAGAATAAATACAAAAAGTAAATAACTATCGATAAAGGAAAAAGAGTCTATTGCGTTTACCTGGAATTATTCATAAAAATATATTATATAAAAGGTTGATCATAAATTGGATTACTACTATTTAGCTTTCGGGCTTACGATGAAAAGTGATATAGAAATCGAAGAATTTGTAGAAATTGAAAAATGTAATGAATTAGATGTGGAAATTAAGCTTGGAAAAGTACCAGAAAGCTTAGAACATAATTTAGAGGAACCTTTCTGGTACTATGCAAAAGAAAACGAACTAGTTTTTACTGTAGCTGATATAGCCAAATATTATGTTCACAATGGAAATGAGATTATAATAGAGCCTCTTGTTGATGCTGAGAATTCGGCTATCAGAGTGTATTTATTAGGAACGGCTTTTGGAGCCATTCTCTTTCAAAGGGGGAGAGTGCCATTTCATGGTAGTGCCCTTTCAATTAACAATATAGGCGTTATAATTACTGGAGAATCAGGTGCAGGAAAATCAACGGTAACCAATGCACTTATAAAAAAGGGGTACAATATGGTTACTGATGATGTCGCAGCCTTAGAAATTGATGAAGAAAATAAGTTGAAAATTTACCCAAGCTATCCGAGGCAAAAATTGTGGATTGATAGTGTTCGACATATGCAAATAGACATCAGCGAAATAAGAAGAATGGATGGTACAAATGATAAATTTTATTTGCCTGTTGAAGAATTTTGCTATCATCCGATAGAACTAAAGGCTATTTTTGAACTAAAGCCAATGATTTGTAAGCAAGTTTCTGTGGAAGAATTGATAGGAAAAGAGCGGCTAGAAGTTATACTGAATAACACTTATCGTTCCGTATTTATTGAACCCTTAGGCCTTATGAAAAACCATTTTTTTCAATGTGTTAAGATGACAAAAATGCTCAAGGTATATAGGTTGTGTAGGCCTGAAAATGAATTTACTATTGACGAGCAAGTTAATAGCATTGAATCTGTATTGAATTATTAAGGAGGGGAATGATGCAACAGTTAACCTTGGAAATGGTCATTAGAAGGAAGAAAGAAATTTCTGCAGCTGATCTAGGCATGGAAGTGGCTATGTTAAATGAGGAAAATGGCATGTACTATGCACTAGGGGAAGTGGGAACACGAATTTGGCAGCTTATTGAAAATGAAGTAAGTATAAAAACTATTGTTGAACAGCTCTTGCTTGAATATGAAGTGGAAAAGGATGAATGTGAAAAAGATGTATTTGCATTTATGGATAAAATGGTAGCTTCAAAATTGGTCTACATCTCAAATTGCATATAAAGTATTTTATATATTTTATATAATTTGTTATATGGAAGGAGGGTTAGATTGGAAAATAAGAAAGTATGGAAAAAACCCGATGTTGTTGAACTTAATGTTGGAGCAACAGAAAGAAGCAAAAGAAATCTCGTTTTTAATCCAGAAAGTTAAATTATGAAACAATGCTAAGCTACTTTAAATTAAAAGTAGCTTTTTTCTTGGAGTAACTGGATGGAATTGATAGTCCTTGAGTTCAAAAACTTGCTCACATAATGACAATACAGAATCTCTATGTGTGATTGCTATACAGGTTTTATTTTTTATGTGCTTTTTAATATTAGTTAATACTGTTCTCTCTGTTATTTGATCTAAAGCTGAGGTTGCTTCGTCAAGTAAAAGAAGGGGGGCTTCACTTAGAAGTGCTCTTGCAATACAAAGTCGTTGTGCTTGTCCAATTGATAATCCTGCTCCACGCTCACCTAATAGGGTGTGCATCCCTTGTTCTAACTGCGAAATGAAGTCATATGCACACGCGATTTTAAGTGCATTATAGATTTCCTCAATTGTAGCATGAGGATTAGATATGCAAAGATTTTCATATATAGAACCAGAAAACAATGTATTACCTTGAGGCACATAGGAAAAATATTGGCGCGTACCTGAATAAATAGTTTGCATATTTTCAGGATCAAACAACTCAACTTGGCCAAGATGAGGAGTAATTAAACCTAGTAAAATATACAGGAGAGTGGTTTTTCCTTGTCCTGAGGCACCTGCTATGCCCGTCATGATCCCAGGTTTTATGTAAAGAGTGGCATTGTTAAAAATAGTAAGCTCTTCAGTATATTTAAAGTGCAAGCCATCTATCTTAACACCAATTGGCGCATGTAAGAAAAAATCAGATGTTAAATATGGAATTTCTTTTGGTAAGTTTTCATAATAAATCAACCTTTCAGCAGATGAAAATGTATTTATTACTTTAGGTAGAGTTTGACTAAGAATTTCAATTGGATCCTGTATGTTCCCGATTAACTGCAAAAAAGCAGCAAATGTACCGTATGTAGTGAGACCCTGTGATATGCGAAATGCTCCCCAAATAAAAGCAATAAAAAAACTGCCTCTATAACCTAGGTTTAGCGCTATGTTACCAAATGCGGTTATTTTTGTGTGTTCTACATGTTGATGAAATCGATCATTTTGTAACTCTGAAATAGAGCAACTATTTGGTTTTTCTAGTTGGAAGGCTTTGATGATTATATTATTTTCTAATGTTTCATTTATTAGGGACAAAAATCTACTTTCTGTGTTTTGGATCATATGCGCAATAAGCTTTAGTTTTTGACGCCAAAGTTTACTGAAAATCACTGAGGTAGGTCCAATGAAACAAGCAAAAATGGCCAATAAGGGATCAAAGTAAAATAAAGCCATAAATGCCAGCAAAAGTTGAAATATAAATGCAAATATTGTTGTTATAATATCCACAATTCCATTTACCACTTTAGGAATATCATTTGATAAGTAAGTGTGATATTCACCGGTATGGTGTCTGCTGGAAGACAACCAGTCCAAGTGATAAAATTGATGCATAAAATTACCTTGTAAATGATTGGTAAGTTTTTCGCGAAACTTGGTTCTAAGGATAGGATAAATATAGGAGGATATCACATGAACCATTTCGACAATTCCAAACAAAATTGCAAATTTTATTGCGGCATTTATATTTTTGTTCAGGGCATTGTCAATAATTTGTTTTGTAATGAGTGCGATTGAAACAGTAGAAAAAGAAATAACGATATTTAAACAGATTAACTTAAAAATATCTAACTTATACCCTTTTATTTGGTTACAGAGCCAAGAATATACTTTCTTATTATTTGAATATCTTCGATGATGCATGATGGTTCTCCCTCGTTAAGAATATAATTATTTTACTTTAATAGGGAAATTGATGTCAATTAAAGTAACGACGGACAAAGTCTATATTTTATTATTATATTCTTTTATTTATGCTATATTGTTTATGGTATTGACTTATAGCAACACAAACGCCCAGAAAAATAAGAGCAAATAAATCGAATAATGTCGATAAAATAATGTAAAATAATAAAAAGAAATTAAATAAAATAGTTGTTATTTTATAACAACAAGGTTATAATGATATTTATATGTAACACAACTAAGTTAATGATGGATGGGGGATGCTTCATAGAGCCTTATGATGATATGAGTTGAACCACTGGACATTTCTAAGAATCCTGTTGGTTTGATTTTTAGAGCTTATAAATATATAAAATATGAGGGGGATATGAATATGAAAGGAATTATTTTAGCGGGAGGTTCTGGAACACGTCTGTATCCGATTACAAAAGCAATTTCCAAACAGTTGCTTCCTGTTTTTGACAAACCGATGATTTATTATCCATTATCAACTTTAATGCTTGCAGGTATCAAAGAGATATTGATAATATCTACTCCAAGAGATTTGGTGTTATTTAAAGAACTGTTAGGAACGGGTAAACATTTAGGACTTCAGTTATCCTATATAGAACAACAATTTCCAAATGGAATTGCTGAAGCATTTATATTGGGAGAAGAATTTATTGGTGAGGATACAGTGGCATTGATTTTGGGTGACAATATCTTTTATGGTCAAGGATTTTCTAAACTTTTGGAAGAGTCTGCGCAATTAATGAATGGAGCTCTTATTTTTGGATATTACTTTAAAGACCCATCATCATATGGTGTTTTAGAATTTGATGACTCAGGGAAAGTGATTTCGATATGTGAAAAGCCTTTGATTCCAAAATCGCACTTTGCAATACCAGGCCTCTATTTTTACGATAATAGAGTTGTTCAAGTTGCAAAAGAGTTACAACCATCAAATAGAGGCGAGCTAGAGATAACGGATGTAAATTTAAACTATCTTCAAAAGGGCGACTTATCCGTTAGTTTATTAGGTAGAGGCTCAGCGTGGCTTGATACAGGAACTTATGAAAGCTTACTTGACGCTTCTAATTACGTTGCTACTGTACAAAAAAGGCAAGGGTTTTATATAGCATGCGTTGAAGAAATTGCTTATAGGAAGGGCTTTATATCTAAAGAGCAATTGATGACTTTAGCAATATCATTTTCCAATACAGAATACGGACATTACTTGAAAATGATATCCGAAGAGTTTTAGCATAAATAATTTATTTGTATTAGGGGGAGTTAAAGTGGAGACAATCGGGAAATTTTCATTTGTTGAGACGCAGATCAATGGCGTAATTATTATTGAACCTCACTTGAATGAAGATGGAAGAGGATATTTTATGGAAGCGTTCCATTATGAGACGTTTCAAGAAGTGGGAATAGATATGAAAATTATGCAAGTGAATATGTCAAAGTCAAAACAAGGAGTACTGCGAGGATTGCATTATCAAAAAAAGTACCCGCAAGCCAAGTTGGTTAGAGTAATTAAGGGGGAGATATTTGATGTAGCTGTAGATTTGCGAAATGATTCAACTACTTATGGTAAATGGGTTGGAGTGAACCTTTCTAAAGACAATAATAGACAGTTATATATTCCAAGGGGATGTGCCCATGGATTTCTTGTTTTATCAGAAGAGGCAGAATTTCTATATCTAGTGGATGATATATATCATCCTGAAGATGAAGGTGGTATCCTTTGGAATGATCCGGAATTAGATATCAAGTGGCCAATGATGGGTATTAAAGAACTGTCTTTATCAGATAAAGATAAAGGTCTTTTGTCCTTGAAAAACAATAAGATTTGAAAAATTAGGAGAGTAAAGATGAAAACAATTTTAGTTACTGGCGGTGCGGGCTTTATAGGAAGTACATTTATTATTCACTTGTTAAATAAGTATCCCGATTATTATATCATCAATTATGATAAACTCACATATGCGGGTGATCTTAATAATTTGCGTGAAGCAGAAGCCTATCCAAACTATCAATTTATCAATGGAGATATTATTGACAGACTACATCTGCAAAATATTTTCAACAATATTGAAATCAGATTTGTGATTAATTTTGCGGCAGAGACACATGTTGATAGGAGCATTTTAGATCCAGACGTTTTTATTAAAACCAACGTTCTAGGTACGGGGGTATTGCTTGATGTAGCTAAAAAAAGCTGGGAGATTGGTACGGATTTGCAGGGATATCCGCTGTATAAAAATGGAGTAAGGTTTATTCAAATTTCTACTGATGAAGTATATGGCACGCTAGGAAAAGATGGGATGTTTAGCGAGTTAACACCACTTGCTCCGAATAGTCCTTATTCAGCTAGTAAAGCGAGTGGAGATTTGCTCGTGTTAGCTTATAATCATACTTATCATTTGCCTGTCGTTATTACAAGATGCTCTAACAACTTTGGTCCAAGGCAATATCCTGAAAAGCTAATTCCTTTCATGATTAAGAATGCACTACAGGATGAAAAATTACCAGTTTATGGTGATGGCATGCAAATAAGAGATTGGATTCATGTAGAAGACCATTGTAGGGCTATTGACTGTGTGCTGCATCGTGGACGGTTAGGAGAAGTATATAATGTTGGCGGTTCAAACGAAAAACCTAATATTGAGATTGTTAAATTAATTTTAAAGCTATTAGATAAAGACGAAAACTTAATAGAATATGTCCAAGATCGCTTAGGGCATGATCGTAGATATGCTATTGATAATACTAAAATTACGACAGAGCTTAATTGGAGACCCATGTATTCTTTTGAAGAAGGGATGATAGACACAATTAATTGGTACAAACCAATCGTTGGCAATGATACACAACAAAGTGATATGATTTTATCCAAATAAAAAACAGATAAAGCAGAAATATATAAACTGCATAGGGGTATGTATTTAATGAATAAACGAGGTGATTAAATGATTAGGTGGAGAAAACGGATTCGTCGTATGAGCTACTTGATTACAGATTTAATTTGCTTACTATTAAGCTTGATTGTTACAACGCACATATATAGCCCGGTCTTTAACCGACGTATCTTTCTATCATCACTTGAACAGACTGGATTGATTTTACTATTAATTTTAGTGTTTTTTACAGTATTTATAATTACTTCTCTTTATGACGTTATTATGGAAGAAAGCTCTATTTTTTCAGTCCGTGTCTTAACTAGAATGGTGATTGCCTATGGGTTATCGATTCTTTTAATGAGTGCGATCATGTTTTTATTGAAGATTAGCTTATCCAGATTGTTTTTCGGACTTTTAGCTATTATTTATTTTATCATAGCTATTTTTGCTAAACATATTATTAAAGAAATACAATGTGGGGATCTAAATGGAACGAGTCATTCAAAGAATATTCTTGTTATAGGACAATCGCCTAAAGGAAATGAATATATAGAACAAATCAGAAAATATGGATATTTAAATTTGAATATCATTGGGTACGTTCATATTAAAGAGCCAAGTAACTATATAGAGATTGAACATCTTGGTGGTATTGAGGATTTAGATGAGATCATCAAGTTATATGTTATTGATGAAATAGCAGTTGCAAAGCCTCTTTCATATGACGAGCGTTTAACTGATATCATCAATCGGTGCCAAGCAATGGGCATAACAATTACTATGATTCTTGAAACAAACAATTACGATGCTACAAAGGCACAAGTTGCAATGGTTGGAAATATACCAGTTTTGAAGTTTCATACAGTGAGTTTAAATGAAAATCAAATTTTAGGTAAACGCATCATTGATATTTATGGAGCAATGTTGGGAATGGTTTTTTTTGTAATCGCTTTTATTTTAATAGGTCCATTCATCAAATTAGAGACGCCAGGTCCGGTTATTTTTAAACAAAAGAGAGTTGGTAAAAATGGTCGTGTATTTGAGATATGGAAGTTTAGGTCAATGGGAGTAAATGCTGAAGCACAGAAGGAAGCTTTACTTGCTTCAAATGAAATGTCTGGGTATATGTTTAAGATGACAAATGATCCAAGGATTACAAATACGGGGAAATTTATTAGAAAAACAAGTATCGACGAGTTGCCACAATTTTGGAACGTTTTAAGGGGAGATATGAGTCTAGTTGGAACCAGGCCACCTACGGTAGATGAAGTAAAACAATACGAAGCTCATCATCATAGGAGAATTTCAATTACGCCAGGTATAACAGGAAATTGGCAAATTAGTGGTCGCTCGGACATTGAAGATTTTGAAGAAGTCGTTCGTTTGGATACTGACTATATTTCCAATTGGACTGTATGGACAGATATAAAAATTTTAATAAAGACAGTGTTGGTTGTTTTTGCTGGTAAAGGGTCAAAATAAATACGAAAATTGTTTTAAGACAAGAGCTTCATGATGCTGATGGGGCACTTGTCTATTTGGCAATTAAAACGATTAAATGTAAAATAATGGAAGGAAATGAAATAGATTGGTTGATATTTCCGAGTAAAAATGTTACGATTAGTCAAAATAGCGAGAGGAGAATGCTATGGAATCCATTGGATATGAAAAATCAGGAAAAATCACTCTAGTTGGATTTGTAATTTTTTCTTTGATAGTAATTTGGCTCGTTAATGTTTATTTTATTGGGGAAAGAGACTATCTACAAAGAGAAACGGATATGCAAATGAGTAAGGAAATATTACTGGATTCACAAAAAACTGATCAGGTTTTAATCAATATGCATCAAAATTTATTGGTTCAAAAAGAATGGCTTAAAAAAATCATTCGCTCCAAATCAAATAATGAGAACTACTTTTTATCTCAAACCGTATATTTAGAAGATAAAGATGTTACAATTATAAATGAAGCTCAGATAACAGATGCTACTGAAGTCGGTAATGTTATCATTTATGGAAAGCAATCGGAATATAATGCTCAACTTATGAACGAATTGAACCAATTAGACGATTATTTTAAGTTAGAAAAGGTGCTTTATAGTAATATAGATTTTCCGATGAATAGCATTTATTATTCTAAAAACAAATATGTTACATATTATCCTTATGTTGAAATAGGGAAAAGAGATGTTGATTATAACCAGATTTTTTCTAATGTTGATGGGCTAATAGAAAAAATACAGAAGCTGGACTTGGAGGATGAAAACTTTGATCCAGAAGAAGGCTGGGATAGAGCTTCTATTGATGATAGTACATCGAAGAAATTAACGTTATCAACTGCTATGCCGGTAGTAGTAGATGGAGAAATCAGTGGTATCCTTACTGGAACAATTGATGGGGCAGTTTTGCATGAAATATTTAAGAAAGATAAAAGTGCTGCTGACATTTATGTAACTGATGCAAGCAATTCAATTATATTCACTAGTAACAAAGATTATGAAGTTCTAACGAATATTTCTGACGTATTTTTGCAACAATATAAAGTTAAATATTTTCAAAATAAATTTCCTACGCCAATAGAAATTAGACGAGAAAAGGAGTATACACTCTACATTACGAAACTCAGTAAAGAGAATTGGTATGTGATTTATGTAGTTGATAAGAAAAATGTAATGGCAGGAACTAGAATAGTATTATTGAATTTAATGATGATCATTATGGTTATTGGAATTGTTTATTACTCTTTGCGCTATTCAAACTTAAAAAAAGACAAATTGGAATCTATTATAAAAAATTCGAAACATGATAGTATGACTGAATTATTAAATCATAAAAATATTATGGAAGCTTTGAAGAAATTCGTTAAATATCGTCGCATTAGGCAATTGGCTGTTATGATGCTTGACCTTGATGATTTTAAAAAAGTAAATGATACGTTTGGACATGCAATTGGTGATGATGTGATTCGGACATGTGCTACTACAATAAAAAGTATACTTGATAATAAAAATGCTCTATGTGGACGTTATGGTGGTGAAGAGTTTATGATTATTGCATCTCGAATCTCTGAACAAGATGCTGTTGAACTTGCAGAGCGCATTCGAGTTAGTATTAATGAAGCTATTTATGAGAAGATGGGAATCAACGTTACGATAAGTATTGGTGTATATCATATTGTAAAACCAATTGATTTATCAACAATTGAGCTTGTAAATAAAGCTGATAAGAACTTATATATTGCAAAGAATGCGGGAAAAAACCAAGTTCAAAATGGATAAAAGAAAATGCTATTAAATTTAAGTAGTACCATGGAAATAATTTTTATTTGTTTTTTTAATAATTTAAATTGACTATGAGCATAATAAATGTTATCATAAGATGATACTAATTATTTTAAATATGTTTGGAGGATTTTTTAATGAAGACAGGTACAGTAAAATGGTTTAAGAATGATAAGGGTTTTGGATTTATCTCAGTTGAAGGTGGAGAAGACGTATTCGTACATTTCTCAGCTATTCAAGGTGACGGATTTAAAACATTAGAAGAAGGTCAAAAAGTTGAATTCGAAGTTGGTCAAGGCGCTAAAGGACCACAAGCTATTAACGTAACAAGAATATAGTTATATTTAGCTGATTGTGATGTAAACTTCCTTTTGAAGGATACTACATTTGTTATTATAGAAGAGTTTAGCTGATCTTTGAGTGATAATGCATAATCGAAACAAACAGAAGCAAGAGTTAACCCTCTTGCTTTTTTGATGTTCTAATATTAGTTGAAATCTATATAAAAGCTATGTGGTATAGGAAATCTATCAAGATGCTAACGATTTTCCTTTTTTTTAGAATTGTAGATTCATATTAAAAATGTTATGCTAAATATAAGTATTTATGGAGGTGAAATGATGTATTCTGAAAATTATATTGCTAAAAAAATGAGCTTTTTACAAAAGCTCGGATATAGCATGGGAAATTATAGCTATGGGATCGTATCTCAAATGATCGGATTTTACATCGTTTTTTATGGTACCTCAATACTCGGGATATCTGGAACAATGGTTGGTATAGCTGTTGGCATTAGTGTTATTTGGGATGCGGTAACGGACCCGGTACTGGGTTATCTATCGGACAATACGCATCATAAAATATTTGGAAGACGTCATTTGTATATTTTAATAGGTGGTATATTTATGGCTCTTTTTACATATCTACTATTTAACATTCAACCAGAGTGGAGTTATGGTATTAAGTTATTTCTTCTAATTGTTTTGTTGTTATTGGCCAAAACCTTTATCACTATTTATACAACACCATATACAGCATTAGGTGCGGAGCTGTCTATGGATTATACGGAAAGGACATCGATTCAAGGCCTGAGGACGATGTTTTTCCTAACAGGTATTATAAGTGCAGTAGGAATGGGATTGGCTTTGTTCTTCAACCCTACAGAGCGTTACCCAAATGGACAATTCAATCCAGAAGCGTATCACAATATGGGCATTGCTGTTGCTGTGCTCGCTTTATTTTTTGGTTTGGTGTGTTTTTTTTCAACTTTCAAGAAAATAAGCGATTTGACCGGAACAATCCAACCTGCTAATCATACAAAAGGATTATTGAAAATATTACTGAGTATGAGAGCGGCCCTAGAAAATACATACTATAAAAATGTTGTACTAGCTTATTTATTTACGAATATAGCAGCTGGTATATTTAACTTTTTAGGACTTCACGTTTATACATATACGTTTAGATTTAATAATACGCAAATAGCCATTATTTTTGTGGTACAATATCTAATCTGTATAGGATCTCAACCCGTATGGATGATTATTTCGAAAAAAATGGATAAAAAGCCAGCAGCCATACTTGGCCTAAGTATCTGTATTGTCGGAAGTGTATTGTTTGCAATTTTAGTTTTAATGAAGAGTTATGTAGCAGGAAACATCTATGCAATACTTCCGTTTGCAATCATTACTGGATTTGGTATTGCAGGATTATTTTCATTGCCTTTATCTATGATAGCAGATACAATAGATGTAGAGGAGTTAAATGATGGTAAACGATCTGAAGGTGTATATTATGGATTACTTACTTTAGCCTATAAGCTTTCACAAGGTTTCGTCATTTTTCTACTTGGATTTATTTTGGACATTCTTGAATTTATCCCTGATTCACATATACAGCCAAGTAGCACAGAAACAGTATTAGGGATGACGGCAGCTATTGGAAGCATCGTTGGATTTTTACTAGGGTTATATTTTTACAATAAGTATGATTTGAATAAAAAAAGGGTCTTAGAAATTCAAACGATTATTAAAAAAAGAAGAATAGAGATAGCACAAACTGAAACAGAATTTATACGGGAGGAAGCTTAATGAGAACAGTTTTTTTTATGATTTATCTTGGATTATACATGGTGGTTAGTTTGATTTTTTCGATTAAATACAAGTATTTAGGAGCTAAAGGGAAAAAGGAAGAGCAAGACAAGTACTTAGAAAAGCTAACGATAAGATGGGGAAAAGATATGGTAAAAAGTATGGGATGTGATGTTGAGATCATTGGTCTTGATAACATACCAGAAGAAAATGTGCTATTTGTATCAAATCATGGAGGTAATATTGATATTCCACTGTGTTTAGGATACCTACCAAAACTAAAAGGATTTGTTGCTAAGATTGAGTTGAAAAAAGCACCAATCATTAGTACATGGATGACAAGATTGGGTTGTCTATTTCTTGATCGTTCAAGTATTAGACAGTCAATGGATATGATTTTACAAGGCATTGAAATGCTAAAGAATGGAAAAACCTTACTAGTTTTCCCAGAAGGTACAAGAAGTAAATGTAATCAAGTAGGTGAATTTAAGAAAGGAAGCCTACAACTTGCTGTAAAGAGTGGGGTACCTGTCGTGCCGATCACAATCGAAAATTCCTATAAGACTTTTGAAGAAAAAAACAGGATATGTCCAGCCAATATTAAAATTACAGTTCACAAACCAATATATATGGATTCGCTTTTACCGGAAGAAAAGAAAAATCTTGCGGAAATTGTTAGGGGAATCATAATAGCACCGCTCCAATAAAGCAAAAAGTTATTGATATTTTTTTGACAATGATTTATAATTGAATAAATGAATAGTATTCTGAACTCAAGGGGATGCCTGAGAGCAGGAAGAGACGATGATAATATAATTGATGACTCTTTATGCCCATTTAGCATAAAGAGTTTTTTGATTTCTTATGAGGTGAAAAAATGAGGATTGAAAAAGATCAGCTAGGACAAATGAAACTTCCAAAAGAAGCTCATTATGGAATACATACAGCTAGAGCCTTAGACAATTTTGCAATTAGTGGCAAAAGTGTTAGAGCCAGCTTATTACTAGCAATTATAGAGGTTAAAAAAGCAGCTGCAATGGCGAATATGAAGGTTGGGTTACTTGAAGAACGATTAGGAAATGCTATTGTGGATGTTTGTAATGAATTTATTGACAAAGACATTGAGAGTCCCTTATGGAAAGACTTATTTACAGATGCGTTTCAAGGCGGTGCGGGTACTTCGACAAATATGAATGTAAATGAAGTATTGGCAAACGCAGCTATAGAAAGGCTCGAGGGACAGCTAGGAGATTATTCAATCATTCACCCAATTAATCACGTAAATCTTTCTCAATCCACCAATGATGTCTATCCCACCGCGCTTAGAATAGCCGCTGTTAGACAAACAAGAATGCTAAGTGAAGTCTTATCAAAACTACAAGAAAGCTTGCAGGAGAAGGAGAATACCTTTAGTAGTGTTATTAAACTTGGAAGAACGCAACTAATGGATGCACTTCCGATTACAGTTGGTCAAGAATTTGGAGCTTGGGCTAGGGCAATATCACGAGATCGATGGAGAATTTATAAAGTAGAAGAAAGATTAAGAGAAACAAATATGGGAGGCACAGCAGTAGGAACAGGACTCAATGCTCCATTAGAATATATCTACACAGTAACTGATTTAATTCAAAGAAACACGGGGTTAGGTTTATGTAGAAGTGATTATCTAATGGACTCAACTCAAAACATGGATGTGTTTGTTGAAGTATCGGGTCTGTTAAAAGCATTGGCAGTGAACTTGATCAAAATTGCCAGTGATTTAAGGCTCCTAGGTTCTGGCCCAGCTGGTGGATTAGGGGAAATAAAGCTTCCTCAGTTACAAGCAGGCTCTTCGATCATGCCTGGTAAGGTGAATCCAGTTATGTGTGAAATGATTACTCAAGTTGGACTAAGAGTAATTGGAAATGACAGCTGTATTACGGGGGCGGCCATGATGGGGCAATTAGAGCTAAATGCTTTTTCACCTTTGGTAGCTGAGGCACTATTAGATTCCTTTGAGCTTTTGTACAATGGGGTTACATTATTTAGGGAAAAATGCATTGAAGGAATTGAAGTAGATACAAAAAGATGTATGGAAAATCTAGAATATTCATCAGCATTAGCTACAGCGCTTATTCATCATATAGGATATGACAGGGGTTGTGAAATAGCTAAGAAAGCCCAATTAGAAAAAAAGACGGTAAGGCAAGTAGCGTTAGAAGAAGGCATCATGGATGAAGAAACCCTTGACAAAATACTAAACGTATATCAAGTTACAGCACCTGGAATCCCTGGGAAGGAGTAAGAATATGAGCTTAAACAATACACCAAGATCAAATAGAATTCACATAGCTTTTTTTGGAAGAAGGAATGCAGGAAAATCAAGTATTATCAATGCTGTGACGGGACAAGATTTGGCTCTTGTTTCTGAAGTGCTTGGAACAACAACGGATCCAGTATATAAATCTATGGAACTTTTGCCTCTTGGTCCGGTCGTTATGATTGATACAGCGGGACTAGATGATGAAGGACAGCTGGGAGAACTAAGAGTAGCCAAAACGAGAGAGGTTATGAAGAAAACGGATATAGCCATTATTGTAATAGATAGTACAAGAACGGAAATGGATTTAGAACTTGAATGGATACAGGAGCTGAAGGAAAAGAAAATTCCGATTGTAGGAGCTTTAAATAAAATAGATTTGCTTGAAGATGTAAATAAAGTTGCAGATACGTTAGCAGATGAATTGAAAATACCCCTTATTCAAGTTTCAGCAATAACGAAAAAGGGTATTCATAAATTAAAAGAAAAAATGGCGTTACTAGTACCAGAAGAGCAAGATAAGTTTTGCATTGTTGGTGACTTAATAAGACCAGGTGATTTGGTGATCCTAGTTACTCCGATTGATAAGGCTGCTCCTAAAGGTAGACTTATTCTTCCTCAACAGCAGACGATAAGAGATATTTTAGAAAGTGATGCAATTGCTATTGTGACCAAGGAGCATGAGCTTCGAGATACCTTTGATAAACTAAATCAAAAGCCCAAATTGGTAATCACTGATTCACAAGCTTTCTTAAAGGTTGCTGCTGATACACCACCAGACGTAATGATGACATCCTTTTCAATCCTTTTTGCTAGATATAAGGGTGATCTTGAACAAATGGTCGCAGGTGTTAAGGCAATAGAGAAATTACAGGATGGCGACAAAATATTAATATGTGAAGCGTGTACCCATCACAAGCAATCAGATGACATTGGGACTGTAAAGATTCCTAGATGGATTAGGCAAAAGACGGGTAAGAATATTCAATTCGATCATTTATCTGGAAATGATTTTGATGAAAACCTTGAAGGGTATCAGCTGATTATTCATTGTGGTGGTTGTATGCTCAATGCACAAGCAATGAAAGGTAGAATGAGTGAGGCTAAAAAATTGAATGTGAATATAACCAATTATGGTGTTGTTATAGCATATGTTCACGGCATATTAGATAGGGCATTAGAGCCATTTCCGATGGCGAAGCTAACTTATAATCGTTCATAGGGAGGAACTAATGGAAACAAGAATTGGTGTTATAGGTATTGTAGTTGAAAAGCTTGAAGAAACCGCACAGATTAATGAAGTTTTACATCAGTATGCAGATATTATTGTAGGAAGAATGGGTATGCCCTACAAGCAAAAAGGAATTAGCGTTATATCGTTAATTATAGATGGAAGTACAGATGAAATAGGTAGTTTAACGGGTAAGCTTGGTAATATTGAAGGTGTTAATGTGAAAAGTGCTTTATCAAAAAAAACATATTAAACAATAATGAAGTTTTGAGATCCTTAGGAGGAATACATATGGAAAATTTTATCGATAATAAAAAGATATTTGGTTTGCTCGATGAAGCAAAGAATGTTCATTCAGAGGAGATAAACAATATTATTGCAAAAGCTGAAAAGTGTGAAGGCTTATCAGCCCTTGAAACGGCAGTGCTATTGAATGTTGAAGATGATGAAACTTTGGCTAAGATGTATAAAGCTGCAGGAACGATTAAGGAAAAAATATATGGCAATAGAATCGTTATGTTTGCCCCTTTATATGTTTCAAATTATTGCATCAATGGTTGTACCTATTGTGGGTATAAATGTAGCAATCAATTTAGTAGACGAAAGCTTACAGATGAGGAAATAAGTAATGAGGTTAAAAAAATACAAGACATGGGACATAAGAGAATCGTTTTAGAAGCAGGGGAAGATGATGAAAATTGTTCTATTGATTATATATTAAATTCCATGAAGGTCATTTATGAAACAAAGACAGATAAGGGTAGTATTAGAAGAATAAATGTTAATATTGCAGGAACATCAGTTGAAAATTATGAAAAACTGAAAGAAGCAGGGATTGGAACCTATACCTTATTTCAAGAAACCTATCACTTGGAAACCTATAATAAATTTCATTTGTATGGACCTAAATCAGATTTTACATACCACCTAACTACTATGGATCGTGCAATGAAAGGTGGAATTGATGATGTAGGTATTGGTGCGCTTTTTGGTTTGTATGATTATAAATTCGAAGTTATGGGAATGATGATGCATAAAGAACATCTTGAAGAGGTTTTCGGGGTTGGTCCTCATACAATGTCAGTACCAAGACTTAGAAAAGCGGATGACGTTGATCAACATGATTTTCCATATCTTGTTTCGGATAGAGATTTTAAAAAGATTGTTGCAATTATTAGATTAGCAGTTCCGTATACAGGCATTATTCTATCTACAAGAGAAGAACCTGCTTTTAGAGAAGAAGTTATTGAGGTTGGTGTATCACAAATAAGTGCTGGATCTAAAACAGATGTTGGTGGTTATAATGATGAGGATATTATGGGCGAACAATTTGAATTGGCAGATCATCGACCATCTTCAGAGATTATTAAAAGCTTATGTGAACAAGGATATTTACCAAGCTTTTGTACTGCCTGTTATAGATCTGGAAGAACTGGAGATCGATTTATGCAGGTTGCAAAAACTGGTCAAATTCACAACCTTTGCTTACCAAATGCACTTATGACCTTTAAAGAATACTTAGAAGACTATTCAAATGAAGAAATGAAGAAGCTTGGGGAAGAAGTAATTGCTAAGCATATTGATGATATCGAAAGCGAAAAGGTAAAAACCTTAACGAAGGAACGACTTAAGAACATTGAAGAAGGCAAGAGAGATTTGTTTTTATAGAATATTAGGTCTAGCACATGATGAATGGCTAGACTTTTTTTATTTTATCATGTAAAATGATTTCAAGGATATAAGAGGTAATTACTGTAAAAGTATCCTGTGATTGAACATAAGAATTTAACCGAGTGCAAGCTAAGATTGTATTCGGTTACGAAACCGTAGCGAATGCGGAGATTTTGTAACATTGACAACTTATTGAGAAATTTGAAGAGTAAAATAACAAATTTTGAATGAAGATAAAAGAAGAACAAGGAGAAATTATGATTGAATTAGGAAAAGTACAAAAGTTAGAAGTTATGAAGTTAGCTACAGTGGGTGCTTATTTAAATACAAAAAACAATACAGTACAAGACAATATATTATTACCTAAAAAGCAAGTTCCAGTGGATGTTGCAATTGGTGATGAAATTGAGGTTTTTGTTTATAGAGATTCAAGTGATAGAATTATTTCAACGATTAATAGGCCTAAAATATTAATGGGAGAAATTAAAAAACTTAAAGTAGTTGAAGTATCAGATATTGGTGCATTTTTAAATTGGGGTCTTGAAAAAGACTTATTTATACCATTTAAAGAACAAACACAAAAGCTCCAAAAAGGGTATGAATGTCTAGTTGGCCTATATATAGACAAAAGTGATAGAATATGTGCAACCATGAATGTTTACGATATGCTAAGTACCGAATCTCCATACAAGGTAGATGATAGAGTTAGAGGTATCATTTTTAGTATCAACAAGGACATGGGCGCATTTGTTGCAATAGATAAAAAATATCAAGGATTAATCCCATTAAATGAATTATACAGCGATCATAAATATGGTGATGAAATAGAAGCTAGAGTAACAAAGGTAAGGGAAGATGGAAAGATAGATTTAAGTCTAAGAGAAAAATCATATATGCAAATGGATAAAGATGCGGATATGATTTATGAAAGGTTGGTTAAGAGCGGAGGGTTTTTGCCTTTCGACGATAAAACACCACCTAGTAAAATTAAGTCAGAATTTAACATGAGCAAAAATGCCTTCAAAACTGCACTTGGACGACTACTTAAAGCAAGGAAGATTTGTTTTGTTAAAAATGGTATCCAAAAATTATGATGTAGAGTTGAGGATTCTACATTTAATTTTATCCGAATGGAATAGTTCACCCACTTCTCAAATAGGGGAACTATTCCAACATCGGTGGGGGTTCAAGCCCCACCAATGTGCAAGCAAAGCTTGCATTCGGTTACGAAACCGTAGCGAATGCGGAGGTTTTGTAACATTGACTTAACTAACAAACAATTATTACTTTGTAGAAGGGAGAAATGAAGTATGAAAAAGACTAAAATGATTGGTCTATTTATTGTTTTAGTAATGATGGTAGCATTGTTTTCGGGCATAACTTTTGCAGCAGGGGAAGAACCGGTAAAGGTAACCATTGATGGGAAGCAAATTCAATTTGCGGTACCACCAACCATAATCAATGGTAAAACCTTAGTTCCTTTTCGAACTATTTTTGAAGCACTTGGTGCTGAAGTTGATTGGGATAATGAGGAAAAGATTGCATATGGGGCAAAGGACGATACTCTCATAGCGCTACAAATTGGTAATAAAACAGCATATGTTCTGAAAACCAATGGAGACGCGTATGAACTTACCTTAGAGGCTGCGCCAGCAAATATTAAAAATCATACTATGGTTCCGGCCAGAGTTGTAGCAGAAACCTTAGGTGGAACTGTGAATTGGAATAATTTCACACGAACAGTAGAAATCTATACACCGGCTGGTTTAGCAGAAAAGATAAAACAAATTGGAGATCCAGAGGTAGTGAGTCAACTCTTAGGAAAATGGAGTTGTATAGAGAGTTATAGTGATCGTGTAGATTCTTTTGGTTTTTATGTCAGAGGTAGTCACAGCGCTACATTATTGACTTTAAACATGGACGGTACGTACTTGAATAACGTCGTTTGTTCAGGAGCAATTATTACTGGTCAGATTATTACTTCTGGTAATTTTAGTGTTCAAGGAGATAAAATCAAATTTTTTAATAAGAAGGTAACCTGGATTCCCGATCCAAGTCATAAGGGGCAAAAGGCAGGTTATAAAGATCAAGCAGAAGAAGATACAGAAGAAGCTTTTCATTTTAATGCGGATGGAAGATTGATATTAGATTTTTCGGGCTATGATCGTGTAAATAATTAAAATGAAAAAAACTTAAAACATTTATCATATTGCGGCTCAATAAGAGCCGATTTCTTTTGCATACGTTATTTGAAAAGCAAGCGCGGGAGGATAGAAATGAAGACTAGTAAAAAAAACAGGAAGCCTTGGCTATTAACGAAGTATTTTCTTAAATTCAAATGGCATTATTTCATAGGCTTTTTGGCAGTTGTTATTGTTGATTATATTCAACTACAAATTCCGTTGCTAACAGGTCAGATTTCTGACGGTCTTCAAGGTGGTAATTATAATAGCTCTATCCTTTTTGGAAAAATCGTATGGATTGTATTGATTGGTTTATCCATAGCAATTTTTCGATATATATGGAGATATTATCTTTTTGGAACTAGCAGGAAAATTGAAGGTGAGCTTAGAAATGATTTTTTCAATCACTTAGAAAAGCTTTCCTTGAAGTTTTATAATGAAAATAAGATAGGCGATCTAATGGCATATGCCACGAATGATATTGGCGCGATTAGAATGATGGTTGGTCCAGGGGTGTTAATGGGTTTGGATGTTGTACTATTAACTTCATTAGTGCTATATCAGATGATTACTAAAATAAGCATTGAATTGACCTTCGCAGCGATAATACCGCTACCCATTATTGCCATTGGAAGTCTTGTTTTTGGTAAACATATGAGAGCAAGGTTTAAAGAAAAGCAAGAAGCCTTTGCATTTATGTCGGATATTGTTCAAGAAAGTATTTCGGGTATACGTGTGATAAAAGCGTTTGTACAAGAAGGTAAAGAGATGATTGCCTTTAATCGAATTAACAAAAATAATTACGACAAAAATATCAGGGTTGTAAAGCTACATGCCATCATGTTTCCTTTAGCGATGATGATCTCTGGATTAAGCATTGCAGTGGTTTTAGGATATGGGGGTTACCTAGCTATTTTAGGTAAGATTTCGTTAGGTGAATTGGTTGCTTTTATTCAATATCTATTAATTCTTGTTTGGCCAATGATTGCTTTTGGTTGGTGTTTAAATATTATGTCTCAAGGCTCGGCTTCATTGAGTAGACTTGAAGAGCTTTTAGCTATCGCACCTGAAGTATTTGATGATAAAACAGTAAAAAGCATCGAAAAAATAAAAGGCAAAATTGAGTTTAGAAATTTAACCTTTCAATATCCAGGAGCCAAAACAGAAGAACTTAAAAATATTTCATTAACAGTGAATGAAGGAGAAACCTTAGGTATTATTGGTAGAACAGGCAGTGGAAAAACCACGATGATCAATTTGCTCCTAAGGCTGCATAATCCGCCGAGAGATTCGATTTTTATAGATGGAATTGATGTTATGGAAATTCCTTTGAAAGTATTAAGGGGTGCATTTGGGTATGTGCCACAAGATAATTTTTTGTTTTCAGATACGATTGGAAGGAATGTTGCATTTAGCTCTGAGCAGCTAAGTCAGCTTGAAATTGAAGAGGCTGCCAAGCATGCAAATGTTCATAAGGATATTATAGAATTTGTTAATGGATATGAGACGATTGTAGGTGAAAGAGGAGTAACCCTTTCTGGAGGGCAGAAGCAGAGACTTTCAATTGCAAGGGCTCTTATCAAAAAACCACCAATACTCATTTTAGATGACGCGGTATCAGCTGTTGATACAAATACCGAGGAAGAGATTATGAGTCACCTTAAATTGGATAGAGAAAATAAGACTACAATTATAATTGCACATAGAATCTCGACATTACAAAATGCAAACCATATTATAGTTGTTGACGAAGGTAGAATTATTGAACAAGGTACACATGAGGAGCTTGTTGAATTGAATGGTCTATATTATGATATGGTCCAGAAGCAACGTCTAGAAAAGGAATTATTAGATCAAGAGTAGAGGTGGTATTGTGGAAAATAAAAACAAATTTGACGATAAAGGCTATGATAAAAAAATCATATTAAGACTATTAGCATATGCTAAGCCTTATGTTGGATGGATTATGCTCTCTCTTGTATTGGTTCTAGCAGTTGTTGGAATTGAGCTTCTGCGACCAGTATTAATTGGCACAGCGGTAGATGAAATGATTGCTGATTATAAAAAACCCTACGCAATAGTTGAAGTAACCACGAATGATGCAATTGCCATTGGGGACATGATGGTTGTTTTGGATAACAAGATCTATGAAAGCAAGCCTAAGGGTCGAATCGTTTACAACGAAGACTATACACCATCATACTTTTTTGTATCCTATTTGACGAAGGATCAGCTTCTTGCCCTTGATGAAAGCAAAGTGATTGCTAAGGAACATAAATATTACATTACGATAGATGGTGTTGAAAAAGAGGTCCTTCCATTATCTGATGTAGAACTTAAAGGGCTTAGACAAAGTGACATTGATAAACTTGTAAAGATTACCATTTTATTCATCGGTGCGTTAATATTGGGTATGATACTGAACTACTATCAAACATTATTGTTGCATTATACGGGTCAGAAAATTATTTATAATATAAGAGATGAATTGTTTACTCATGTTCAAAAGTTATCTGTTCAATTTTTTAACAATAATTCTGTGGGTAAATTAGTAACAAGGATAACAAATGATACGGAAACCTTGAATGAAATGTATACGAGTGTAATTGTGAATTCCGCTAATAATATATTGATGATTATTGGCATATCAATATTTATGTTTGTTCTTGATTGGAAATTAACGCTTATTATATTATTGGTAATACCACTCATTGTGATCGCGACTGTTTTATTCAGACATTATTCTATAAAAGCATATCGGGATGTACGAACAAAGGTTGCTGCACTTAACACCTTTCTTTCAGAACATTTATCTGGGATGAAGATCGTTCAGATTTTCACACAAGAAGATAGAAAAATGAAAGAATTCAAACACTCTAGTGAAGAACTATTAGATGCCCATATGAAGCAATTAATCTTGTTTAGCATATATAGACCGTACATGTATTTTATGTATGTCTTGGGGTTAGTCATTGTTCTTGGCTATGGGGGGATGAAGGTAATTAAGGGAGAAATGTCAATTGGAACGCTCATAATCTTCATTCAATATATTTCAATCTTTTTTGAACCTATCCAACAGCTTGCGGAGCAATTTGATATTTTGCAATCGGCTATGGCCTCGGCAGAAAAAATATTTTCTCTACTTGATGAAGAGGCGGATGTGAGGGATGAGGATGATTTAATTGAGCTTGAGGAAGTACGTGGTGAAATAGAATTTAAGAATGTATGGTTTGCTTATGATAATGAAGATTGGGTATTAAAGGATGTATCCTTTACTGTAAAATCGGGAGAAACAGTTGCATTTGTTGGTGCCACTGGAGCGGGAAAGACATCTATATTGAATCTCATTAGTAGATATTATGATATTCAAAAGGGTGATATCTTATTGGATGGATTATCAATTCGAAAAATAAAGGTTCGCAATCTAAGAGCGCACATTGGTCAAATGCTACAAGATGTTTTCTTATTCACAGGTAGTATCAAGAGCAATATTCGCTTAAAGGATGAAAGTATCTCAGACGAACAAATTGTAGAAGCTTCAACTTATGTTAACGCAAGTCAATTTATTGATAAGTTGCCAAGGAAATACGACGAAAAAGTATATGAAAGAGGAGCGACCTTCTCAGCAGGGCAACGTCAACTATTATCCTTTGCAAGAACCTTGGCTTACAATCCTTCAGTACTGATTTTAGATGAAGCCACATCAAATATTGATACCGAAACAGAAGGGCTTATTCAAGATGCTTTGATAAAGTTAATGGAAGGCAGAACCACCTTGGTAGTTGCACATAGATTGTCAACAATACAACATGCTGATAAAATAATTGTGCTTCATAAGGGTAAGATTAAAGAGGTTGGTAATCATCAAGAATTATTGGCTAAGAAAGGAATTTACTATAGTTTGTATCAGTTGCAATATCAAGAGATTAGTTAGAGAAAATATTGGGGAAAAATTATGATGATATGCTAATTTATTGTGAAACGCTACGTTGTCGACAAAGGAACATTTGTATTTTATTAATATAAATCAGACTGTCGACAAAAGCATTTTTTCTGATAGGTGTACTCATCATTGGCAGTAAGTGTTCATTTTCTGGCCTTACCCTTCGGCCGGTCAGGCGAAAAATGAACACTTACTGCCTTTTGTATTAATCTAGAAGAAAAAATGCTTTTATCTCTGTTTCGTTTTGTTTACGCAATTGAAGCATCAAATAGCTAACAAGGATTTTAACAACCCATGGATTCACTTGAATTGGGCATACTATTCTTATTATTCTAGAGGAGGCTTTATATGGAACAAATAGAACACATATCCTTTTGGGAGCAATCAATGAAAAGTACCGAGTATCCAAAGTTAGATCGTAGAATCAAAGTAAACACAGCAATCATAGGTGGAGGTA
Source organism: Firmicutes bacterium HGW-Firmicutes-1 (assembly GCA_002841625.1). NCBI lineage: Bacteria > Bacillati > Bacillota > Firmicutes bacterium HGW-Firmicutes-1. The sequence goes on from PHAG01000009.1 coordinate 62,789, forward strand.
TTTTTGGTTTAACCTCGGCATTACTTCTTATGAAAGAAGGTGTAGATGTAGCAGTATTTGAAGCAAACAAGTTAGGAAGCGGTGCAACTGGGAGCACAACAGCAAAGGTTACTTCGCAGCACAGGCTGATCTACCAAGATATTATATCAGAGCAGGGTGATGAGCATGCACTTCAATATGCTACGGCAAACCAAGGAGCAATAAAAAAAATAAAGGACATTATTCAGGAATTAAAAATAGATTGCGATTATAAAGAACAAAAAAGCTATGTTTTTGCTACTACTGAAAAAGGTCTGAAAAAGGTTCAAAAGGAATACGATGCTGCCATTAAACTTAATTTGCCAGCTTCTATTGTAACGGAAAGCTCTCTGCCTTTTGAATGTGAAGCTGCATTATGTTTCGACGGACAAGGAATGTTTCACCCCTTAAAATATTTGTTTGGCATTTCTGATATTCTAAGGGATAAGAAAATTCCTGTATATGAAAACACTCGTATTATTGAGGTAGATGGTAATGGACCGTTTGTATTGACAACGGATGATGGAGTTGAAGTAGAAGCTGAAAAAGTGATAATCGCAACGAAATATCCTATTCTGAACAAGAAAGGATTGTTAGTTGTTAAACTATATGTTATGCGTACTTATATAGTTGCAGGGTATTCATCAAAATTACATTTAGATGGAATGTATATCAATGCAGAAGATCCGGTTCGTTCTTTAAGATCGTATACGCAGGATGATAAAGAACTTATACTTGTTGTTGGCGCCAGCCATCAAACTGGTGAATGTAAAGATACGACAAAGCTATATGAAGAACTAATCGCCTATGCTAAAAAACTAGATCCTGACTTTGATGTTAAATACAAATGGTCTACACAAGATTGTCTATCCTTGGATAGTATCCCTTATATTGGAAGCCTGTCGGAGGACTTATCCCAAATATATGTTGGAACAGGTTTTTCGAAATGGGGAATGACAAATGGAACAGTAGCGGCAATGATCATTAGTGATTTTATACTTGGAAGGAACAATCCGTGGAAGGAGGTATTTGATCCGAAAAGAGGCTTTAGCTTAAAGACTTCAAAAGAATTGTTAGTGCAAGGGGTTGATCTAACGGGTGATCTAATAAAAACGGTTTTGCCAGTAGATGCGGTAGAATTAATTGATATTAAGAAGGGTGAAGGAAAGGTGATAGAGTATAATAATGAAAAGGTTGGGGTATTTAGAGATGGTAACGGCAATGTATTTGGAATAGATCCAACCTGTAGACACTTGGGGTGCCAAGTAACGTTTAATAATGCGGAAAAAACGTGGGATTGTCCTTGTCATGGTTCAAGGTATCATTTTCAAGGAGGAGTTATTGAAGCTCCAGCTGTACATGCATTAGAGCAAAGGGAGATAGGCGAAAGTGGGGATTAAAACGAAATGGCTATCATTATTTACATGTATATAAATTGTAATGATAGTTGAAACGTGATAAAATGATATAAATTTTACTTAACTGAAAATGCCATCAACTATTTTGATAAAGATAGCAACAAATAGTAACCGTTTATATGCTTAAATCATATGCGGTTACTAATTTCATGTTGCATAATCATAGTCCTTTAAGTTACAATAGCTTCAAATAATCAAAAATGAATGGTCTGGAGAAAATGATGAGAAGAAAAGAAAAAGAAATAACAGACATAAATGAAATTGAGCAAATTTTAAAAAGAGCACAAGTATGTAGGCTGGCACTCTCTTTTAAAGATAATCCATACATAATTCCAATGAACTTCGGATATAGAGATAATCATTTGTATTTTCATTGTGCCAGAGAAGGCAAGAAGCTTGAGATCATAGAGGAAAATCCTAAAGTTTGTTTTGAAGTTGAAGTAGATAAAGAATTAATGAAAGGTGAAAAGGGATGTAATTGCTCCATGAAATATCAAAGCGTGATTGGCTTTGGTATAGCATCAATCATCGATGAACAATTAGAAAAAGTAGCAGCGCTAGATATTATAATGGAACAATATTTCGAGAATAAAAATTTCAACTTTAGTCCGTCATCAGTAGATGCGGTAAAAATTATTAAAGTAGAAATTAATGAAATGAGGGGTAAGAAATCAGGATTTTAACCGAGCAGAGATTTTGTAGCACTGACTAAAAGTATATGGAGGAAAATATGAAAGTATCAATTATTGGATGTGGAAGATGGGGAGCTTTTCTTGGATGGTATGCAAATAAAATAGGTCACGAAGTATTAATTTGGGGAAGAGAATCTTCCAAAAATATGGCTATATTAAAAGAAACAAGAAAAAATGAATATCTACAATTAAGCCAAAATGTTATTCTTTCAAATTCTCTTGAAGAGGCAATCAGCTTCTCAAATTATATAATCATCTCCATTAGCTCACAGCATCTTAGATCTACGTGCCAGAAGTTGAATGAGTTTGACCTAGAAGGAAAAACCATCATTTTAGCGATGAAAGGAATTGAAGTAGATACTGGCTTTAGGTTGACACAAGTGCTTTTAAGTGAAATAAAGCAACATATCAACATTTCGATATGGGTTGGCCCGGGACATGCACAAGCATTTACAGAAGGAATACCTAACTGCATGTTAATCAGTTCTAGTACGATTGACGTATCAAAACAGGTGGTTACTGAATTTGGTAGCGAGCTCATTAGACTTTATATTGGGCAAGACATTATTGGAAATGAAATAGGAGCAGCAGCAAAGAACGTCATTGGTATAGCAGCAGGAATGCTAGATGGTTTAAATTACAGTAGCTTAAAGGGGGCGTTAATGGCTAGGGGATCAAGAGAAGTAGCGAGATTAGTAAGAGCTATGGGAGGAAATGAATTGACGGTATATGGGTTGAGCCATGTTGGTGATTATGAGGCCACTCTTTTTTCGAAATTTAGTCACAATAGAAGATTTGGTGAAGATTTTGTAAAAGGTATAGAATTTAATAAATTAGCGGAAGGTGTATCAACAGTAAAGGCATTGCTATTACTTGCAGATAAGTGTTATGTAGATATGCCAATATGTAAAGCGATATATTCCATATTATACGATAATGAAGATCCTAAGCAAGTACTGAATGATTTGTTTTTGCGCCCAATAACATTTGAATTTTAAAGGTGATATCAATGAAAATAAATCGGTTACTTGAAATAACAATATTATTGATGAATAAAGGAAGCATTACTGCTAAAGAATTGGCGAATAGATTCGAAGTATCTACTAGAACGATTTATAGAGATATAGATGTTTTATCTTTATCTGGGGTACCTGTTTATGCAAATAAAGGTAAGGGTGGAGGAATATCCTTGCTTGATAGCTTTACACTGAATAAAACAGTGATATCGGAGCAAGAGAGCGATAGTATTTTACTTGCATTAAAAACATTAGAGGCTACAAGGTATCCAGATGTTGAACTGATCCTTGATAAAATTAGTTCAGTCTTTAAAAAAACAAATGCTACCGATTGGGTACATATTGATTTTTCTCCATGGGGAAGTAGACCAAATGAATATAATAAGTTTCAAGAAATAAAAAGAGCGATATTAGAACATAAAGTAGTTTCATGTGACTATGTTAATAGCGAAGGAGATAAAAGCCAGAGATTTATAGAGCCTATGAAGCTGTTATTTAAAGGGCAAGGATGGTATTTGTGGGGCTATTGTAAAAACAAATGCGACTTTAGAATGTTTAGAATTTCAAGAGTGAAGAATGTGATTGTAACTGAAGAGTTTTATGAAAGAAGGCAGGAACAAGCAATTGATTATCAAGAATTTACTGACCCTATGATGGTTCTAATACCGTTAATTTTAAGGTTTCAACCTCAGGCTTTATATAGAATTTATGATGATTTTGATGATGAGCTTATTACTAGAAATGCTGATGGTACTTGTGATGTTCATGTTGCATTTCCAGAAGATGATTGGATATATGGATATTTATTATCGTATGGTAGTATGCTGGAGGTATTAGAACCTGAAACAATACGACTTGAAGTGAAGTATAGAATAGAAAATTCCTTAAAAAATTATCAATAGTGTATATAATATGACATACTGATGTCAAACATAGAGTGTAGAATATAATTATACTATTCATTATGAAACCTGAGCGAATGCAGAGGTTTTGAACATTGATTTGGAGGAATAATTATGAACTACGAAATTTTATTAAATGAGCAACAAGAACAAAAGGTATTATCAATTAGAACAAGAACAAAGATTGAAGAATTGCCCTCAAAAATTGGTGAAGCATATGGAAAAATAATGCAACATCTTACTGGGCTTGGACAAACACCTATTGATGCACCTTACACCGCATATTATAATTTGGATATGAATGACTTAGATGTTGAAATGGGTTTTCCTGTTGCAAGTCAATTGCAAGACAAGGACGATATGAAAGCAACAATCATACCGGCTGGAAAATATGCCTCCTGCATGCATAAAGGGCCTTATTCTCAAATGGAAAAGCCATATGAAGCCATGGCTAAATGGATTGAGGAGAATGGTTATGAGGCTATAGGAATATGTTACGAATACTATTACAACTCTCCAATGGAGGTTGAAGAAAGTGAACTATTAACCAAAATTGTTATGCCTTTGAAGTAAAGGATAACACAGCAGAAGGATGTGAAAATTTATTATGATGGAATTACCTGAAGCAAAAGTAATAGCCCAGCAAATCAACGAAACAATCAAAGGAAAGAAGATCATGAATGTGGTTGCAGCATGTTCACCCCACAAGTTTGCATGGTACCATAAGGATCCTCAGGCATATCATGACCTTTTATCAGAAAAAACGATTGATGGTGCAGTGAATCAGGGTGGTATGTTGGAAATCAAGGTTCAAGATGCAGTTATGTTATTTTGTGAAGGTATAGGTATTAGATATCATCATGTAAATGAAGAACGTCCTAAGAAGCATCAATTATTAGTCGAATTTGATGATTTCTCTGCAATTAGCATCTCGATACAAATGTATGGCGGTATAATGTGCTTTAAAGAGGGAGAGATTGATAACCCATACTATGAAACGGCAAAGCAAAAGCCTTCGCCATTTATAGATTTGTTCAGTTGGGATTATTTTAATCAGCTTATTTCAGCAGATGAAGTACAAAAATTAAGTGCAAAAGCTTTTTTAGCTACTGAACAAAGAATTCCAGGCCTAGGTAATGGTGTGTTACAGGATGTACTGTTTAATGCTAAAATTCATCCTAAGAAAAAGATTGCTACTTTTAGCGATTTAGAAAAAAATGAAACCTTTCATTCGATTAAAGTAACCTTGACTGAAATGATGTTTCAAGGTGGAAGAGATACTGAAAAGGATTTATTTGGCTGCGCTGGAGGGTATAAAACGAAACAAAGTAAAAACACAGTGAATGAACCATGTATTGTGTGTGGTAGCTTAAATAAAAAGGAAAGTTATATGGGTGGTAGTATATATTTCTGTGAAAACTGCCAAGTATATAAAAAATAAAAATACTTGCTATCGCTATGTTTTCTCCATCCGATTTATATTGTATTACATGCTACGCCAAGGGCTAAATACTATAGCTAATAGAATATTTTCTTGAAAAGCAATAGTAAATAGTGTAATATTAATAAATGAGTTTATTTACTCAATACAGGAGATAAGTCATAGGAGAAAAATACAATGGAAAATAATGTAATAGCTAAAGTAGGCAATATTGAAATTACGAAACAACAGATGATCAATATTATAAGAAGCTTACCTCAACAACAAGCAATGGAAGTGTCAACACAAGCAGGTGCAAAGAGATTATTAGACGAAATGATAGCAGGCGAATTATTATATTTAGATGCATTAGATAATAATCTCCAAGCTGATGAAGAATTTAAAAAAACCTTAGAAGAGGCTACACATGGCTTGCTACAGCGTTATGCCATTCAAAAGCTCCTTCAAGATGTTACTGCTACAGATGAAGAAATTCGTGATTATTTTGAAAAAAATAAAAATAAATTTATTAGTCAGGATCAATTAAGAGCTAGACACATCTTAGTTGAACATGAAGCAGAAGCAAAAAAAATAAAAGGTGAAATTGAATCTGGTTTAGAATTTTCTGAGGCAGCACAAAAGTATTCCACTTGTCCTTCAAAGGAAAATGGTGGAGATTTAGGGGTTTTTGAAAAGGGAAGAATGGTTCCTGAATTTGAAGCAGCTGCATTTTCTCTTGAAGTTGGTGAACTTAGTGACCTGGTTAAAACATCCTTTGGTTATCACTTGATCATGGTTGATGAGAAGATAACATCAGGTGAAAAAAGTTTTGAAGAGGTTGCAAGTCAATTAAATCAAATGGTAGTTCAAGAAAAGCAAGGTGAAGTATACGACGCTACGCTTGCTAAATTAAAAGCAAAATATTCAGTGGAAGTAAATGAAGAAGCATTAAAATAAATAAAGCAATAAAAAAACAAAGTATCATGAAGGCAACTAAAAAGCCTTTTTGATGCTTTTTTTTGGTGATAGATGTATAATATTCTGTCGTTGATTTTCTTTACTTAATTGCTACAAATAGACTCTCGTGGTATAATCTAATTACGGCAAGCATAAGCCGTAGAGAAGTGCTAGATATATTTGGAATCATAAGTAGGATACATTAATAAGATAAGTTATAAATCTTTAGTTTATAGAAATGGAGTCGTAGCGTGAATAATAACGAAATATTTAATAAATTGAGAAGCATATTAGAGGACAATGAAATATTAAGAAATGAACCAATGAAACTGCATACCTCATTTAAAATTGGTGGACCAGCGGATTTTTTTATTGCTCCTAAAAATATTGAGAAGCTAGTAAGTACGATCAAGCTTTGTTCAAATGAGAAAATACCATATTATATAATGGGTAATGGTAGCAATTTATTGGTATCGGACAAGGGCTTTAGAGGAGTAATATTGCAAATATACAAAAACTTTAATGAAGTAAGAATAGTTGATGATAGAGTGTATGCTCAAGCTGGAGTATTATTATCAAGACTTTCAAAAGATATTTATGAAGCAAGTCTTGAGGGTTTTGAATTTGCATCGGGCATACCAGGGACATTAGGTGGTGCTGTTTTTATGAATGCAGGTGCTTATGGTGGAGAAATGAAGCATATTGTTGAAGAAGTTACGGTAGTAACTCATCAAGGAGATTTTATCAATCTGCCGAAAGAAGCCTTAGCATTAGATTATCGTAGCAGTATTTTGCAAAAGGAAGACTATGTAGCAATTAGTGCAACCCTTAAGTTGAAAAAGGGAGAGAAGGAACTCATTAAGAGGACCTTAGATGAACTTAACCATAAGCGAAAAACCAAGCAACCACTTGAAATGCCAAGCGCAGGAAGTACCTTTAAACGTCCTGAGGGGTATTTTGCAGGCAAACTTATCATGGATGCAGGACTAAGAGGTCACTGTATAGGTGGTGCCCAAGTTTCTGAAAAACATTGTGGTTTTGTAGTAAATAAAGGAAGTGCTACTGCCGAGGATGTTATCTTATTAATGGAACATGTACGCGAGGTAGTTAAGGAAATGTTTGGAGTAGAATTAGAGCCTGAAGTAAAACTACTTGGTGAGTAAAGTAGTTTACAATGCGCTATAAAAAGCCGTTGGAAAGGATGGACCAAATGCAATTTACAGTAGTTACAGGAATGTCAGGTGCAGGTAAAAGTACAGTTTTAAGAATTCTTGAGGACATCGGATTTTTTTGTGTAGATAATCTGCCCCCTATTCTAATAAAAAAGTTTGCGGAAATTTGTTTTAGTCCAGATTCGGGTATCAATAAAGTTGCACTAGGCATTGATATTAGAGGTGGGAATCTTTTTGCGGAGCTCTTTAAAGAAATTGGAGAAATCAATCAAAGTGGTTACAATGTTGATCTGATTTTTTTGGATGCAAATGATGATATTTTAATTAAGAGATATAAGGAAACTAGACGAAAGCACCCATTGGTAGTAAATGGTAGAATCCAAGATGGGATTAAGTTAGAAAGAGAAATGCTTGTTGAAGCTAAAGAACGAGCTAAGTATATCATTGATACTAGTAATTTATTGACTAGGGAATTAAAGGAAGAAATTATTAAGATTTTCACTGAAGGTAGAAAGTATGAGAATTTGATCATTACTATCTTATCTTTTGGGTTTAAATATGGGATTCCTTCAGATTCAGATTTGGTATTCGATGTAAGATTTATCCCGAATCCGTTTTATATATCTGAACTAAAACACAAAACGGGTAATGATCAAGTCATTAAAGATTATGTTATGGGATGGGATGTTACCCAAAAATTTCTAGAAAAGTTAGAGGATATGATTAGCTTTTTACTACCAAATTATATTAAAGAGGGCAAAAATCAATTGGTGATTAGCATAGGGTGTACAGGAGGAAAGCATCGTTCTGTAACAATGGCAAATGCGCTATGTGAAAGCTTGAAGGGCAACGAATATAGTGTAAACATACATCATAGAGACATCGAAAAAGATGCTAAACGTGGCAAATAATATAAGGGGTATGGAATTCTATGAATATGAAAGAGGATCATCATATAGTGTGTATTGGTGGAGGAACAGGCCTATCAACTATGTTAAGAGGATTGAAGGCGTATACTGATAATTTGACGGCAATTGTTACTGTGGCTGACAATGGTGGTGGCTCAGGAATCCTTAGAAGAGAAATGAATATTCTTCCACCTGGTGATATTAGAAACTGTATTCTTGCCTTAGCAGAAACAGAATCATTAATGAATCAGGTATTGGGTTATCGTTTTACAGAGGGAAGCTTAGAGGGACAAAACCTTGGAAATTTATTTATAGCAGCACTCAATAATATATTGGGAAGTTTTGAACTAGCAGTTGAAAAGTTTAATGAAGTATTGGCTGTAAAGGGAAGAGTGCTACCGGTTACAGTTGAAAATATTCAACTATGCGCGTTATTTGATGATGGAACAATTACTACAGGCGAAACAGAAATAGTAGATCAAAGTAAAATGAAAAGCAAAGCGATTCAAAAAATGTATCTAGAACCTGATTCTCCAAAGGCGTATGATAAGGCAGTTCAAGCGCTAAAAACTGCTGACACGATTGTCCTTGGACCTGGTAGTCTATATACGAGTATTATACCCAATTTATTGGTTTGTGGAATCGGGGATGCCATAAAACAGTCAACAGCCAAGGTTGTATATGTTAGTAATATAATGACGCAACCAGGTGAGACGGATCATTATACTTTGAAAAAGCATATAGATGTTATTGAAGAATATCTTGGGAAAGGTATTGTTAATTATATAATTGTAAATGATAAGGAAATTGATGAAGAAGTACTTTTTCTTTATGAAGAAGATGGTGCACAACAAGTCGTTGTTGATTTAATATCAAATGAAAGTAGAACGGTTGTTAGGAGCTCACTGGCTAAAATCAATACTGAAGATTGCTACATAAGACATAATTCAGAAGAATTAGCAAAAGTTATTATTAATCTATAGAATGGAAGTGATGATATGTCTTTTTCAACTAGAGTAAAAGAAGAATTATCTAGGCACATAGGTGGTGGAAGACATTGTAAAATTGCCGAAATTGCTGCAATTATTAACATGTGTGGAAAGATTAAGGTGGATACCAATGGAGATGTTAGTATAAAGGTGCAAACTGAAAATGCTGCAGTTGCAAGAAAGTACTTTACAATCATCAAGAAAACCTTTAATATTAATGTTGAAGTACTTATTAGACGTAATAGTTATCTGAAAAAAAACCGTGTATATATCATGTATCTGACCAATAGTTTAGTAGCGCAGAAGGTATTAAAGGCTACAAAATTAATTGATATTCATGATGATCAAATTGAAATCTTCCATAGAATTCATCCATTAGTTGTTCAAAGTGTATGCTGTAAAAGAGCTTACATTAGAGGGGCATTTTTAGCGAGTGGTTCAATGAGCGATCCGGAAAAAACCTATCATTTAGAGTTCGTAAATCTACATAAGAAACACAGTCAAGAACTGATGGAATTGATTAACTCTTTTGAAATGGATGCTAAGATTGTTGAAAGAAAAAAATATTTTGTTGTGTATTTAAAAGAAGGCACTCAAATAGTTGATTTATTAAATATTATGGAAGGTCATGTTGCATTAATGGAGCTTGAGAATTTAAGGATTCTTAAGGAAATGAGAAATAACGTAAATCGTATTGTGAATTGTGAAACTGCAAATCTGAACAAAACAGTATATGCCTCGGTGAGACAGATAGAGGATATTGAATATATTGATGCAACTGTTGGACTTAATAGTATACCAGAAACCTTAGAGGATATGGCAAGGCTTAGGATGATGTACAGAGATGCTACATTAAAAGAGCTAGGTACAATGTTAGATCCACCTGTTGGTAAATCAGGTGTCAATCATAGACTTAGAAAAATAGGCGAAATAGCTGAAAAACTTAGAGATAATTAAAGGAGGACAAGATGGTATCAAAAGAAATTACAGTAAAAATTGCGTCAGGCTTCGAATCCAGACCAGTAGCTTTGTTTGTGCAGGTTGCTAGTCAATTTAAAAGCAATATCTATGTATCCCTTCAAGAAAAAAAGGTAAATGCCAAGAGCATTATGGGGATGATGTCTTTAGGCGTATTAGAAGGTGAATCTTTAATCATCAGCGCAGATGGGGAAGATGAAGTGAAGGCGATTGAAGATTTAGAAAGTTACTTATCTGAAACAGAACAATAATTTACTTAATATGGGGGCGTTTCTCCAACTCAAGCCGAGCAAAGCATTGCTGCTCAGTCTTGAATTGGAAAAGCGGCCCCTTTAACATGTTCAAAAATACATTTCGAAGCAGTAGTTCAATATACGTAGAAGATGATAAAAACTTACAAAAAGACCCCGTTGTTAATAAAAGAACAATAAAGTAAAATATTAACATATAGATATGTGATTTAGTCACTATAAAAAAAGGGGCAGGATAAATATGTATAGTAAAATAGTTGGGTTTTTAATGGGATTATTTATTGCTTGTCAGTTTAATTTAGTGGATTCAGAGGGGATTGAGTTTGGACTGATTAGGCAGCTCGACACAGAGGTTATTGGAGTGGAAACAGTAAATGCAGCAGAGAAATTACAATTAGAAAAATCTACAAATAGCATTGGTGAAGGGAAGAAAACAGTTAAGGAACCTTGCGAAATTGAAATGCAACAAAGTATAAATGCTGCATATCAATTACTGATGTTGGGAAATAAACAAGAGGATTGTTTTATTCCAGAAGGTAGTAAACTAAATAAGGTAATTGTTTTGGACGGTGAATTACTCTTGGATTTTTCAGAGGAGTTGTTAAACTATGGAGGTAATATGTGGGAAGAGCAGCTAGTTGCGCTCATACTTGATACGGCATTTTCATTTGAAAAAATTCAGTATGTTACGGTTACAATAAATGGAGAAGTTAAAAATTTTGTTGAAGGAACTACCATAAATAGGTATACTAGAGAAAAATGGATTGAAAGGAAACAATCAAAATGAATGATGATATGAAAAGAATAGATGGAAGAAATTTTGACTCCTTAAGAAATGTCAAGATAACTAAAGACTATATTCTATACCCTGAAGGGTCAGTATTGATTGAAATGGGAAATACTAAGGTTATATGTAATGCAAGCGTAGAGGAGAGAATCCCATCTTTTAAAAAGGATTCTGGAGAAGGTTGGGTTACAGCAGAATATTCGATGCTGCCTAGAGCAACAGGAGAAAGAACTACAAGAGATATAAGTAAATTAAGACAGAATAACAGAAGTGTAGAAATACAGAGGTTAATCGGTAGAGCTATAAGAGCAGTTGTAGATTATAAAGCACTTGGAGAAAGAACAATTACATTAGACTGTGATGTAATTCAAGCGGATGGAGGTACTAGAACTGCATCTATTACTGGAGCATATGTAGCCCTTGCATTGGCATGTCATAAGTTACTTAAACAAGGTTTAATTACTAAAATGCCTCTAACTGGTATTGTAGCGGCAATTAGTGTAGGTGTTGTTGAAGAAGTAGCGCTTCTGGATTTATGCTATCAAGAAGACAGTCATGCTAAGGTGGATATGAATGTTATTATGACAGATCAAGGGGAATTTATTGAGGTGCAAGGAACTGGAGAGCAAGCGCCATTTTCTAAAGCTACATTGAACAGCTTACTTGAATTAGCAGAAAAAGGTATTGCTGAGCTAATACTGATACAAAAGGAAGTGTTAGGAGAAATTGCAGATGAGTTATAAGCCTATTATTTTCGCTACAAAAAACGAACATAAATTAAAAGAAATTAATGCAATCCTTGGTGCAGTTGGAATAGAAGTTATTTCCATGGAGGAGGCAGGGATTGATACTGATGTTGAAGAAGATGGTTTAACCTTTGAGGAAAATGCCATAAAAAAAGCGGAAGAAATAATGAAGGCAACAGGGGAAATTGTATTAGCTGATGACTCAGGATTAGAGGTTGATTATTTGGACAAGGAACCTGGAATTTATTCAGCAAGGTATGGGGGTGTAGATACCCCGTATAAAATAAAAAACAAGCTGTTAATCGATAGATTAGAAGGGGTTAAGGAATCTAAGAGAACAGCACGTTTTGTATGTGTAATAGCTGCAGCATTTCCAGAGGGGAATACAATGACTACTAGAGGTACTATAGAGGGTACCATTGCATTTGAAGCAAAGGGTGACAATGGATTTGGTTACGATCCAATTCTTTACGTTCCAGAATATAAGCTGACAACGGGTGAAATGCCATCTGATTTGAAGAATTCTATCAGTCACAGAGGCAAGGCACTAAGAGCAATGAGGGAAATTTTAGAAGAATATTTTACAGGAAATACCAATATATAAGTGTAAAATAATTGCGCTATTGAGAGGGTAATAAAAGATAATCAAAATGAAAAAATTTTCCACTTGCCAATCATAAACGTGTATGTTATACTTTGACCTTGTGTGACACACATCGACAATGTGGAAGGTTTTCTTTAAGGAGTTTTATGAAAATACTTGTTATTAGTGATACACATAGACATATCAGAAATGTAATAGACCTCGTAACAAAGATTACAGATGTGGATAGAATTATTCATTTAGGTGACTTGGTTGCAGATGCGCAGGATATTGAAAGCATTTATGGGAGGATACCTATTGATTATGTCTCTGGAAATTGCGATTTTTATGAAACAATTGCTCCAAAAGAAAAGATCATTTCGTTGTTAGGCAAAAAGATTTTGATCACACATGGACATTACTATGGTGTAAAGAGTGGTTACAAAGAAATTGGTTCAGTTGCTTTACAAAAGCAAGTTGATGCTGTATTGTTTGGTCATACACATGTGCCATATATTGGATACGTCGAAGATGTTATTTTGATGAATCCAGGTAGCATTTCAGAGCCAAGGCGTAGCATGAAGCCGTCCTATGGAATTCTTGAAATTGATGATAAAGGCGTATTACATGCGACACTAAACACGATAAAATAACTTTTAAAAAAAAGCATTGACAAAGAGTTAAATAGTAGGTATAATATCACTTGCGCCGGAAATATTGCGCAAAGCAAAAAAGACTACGGGGTGTGGCTCAGCTTGGCTAGAGCGCTTGATTTGGGATCAAGAGGCCGCAGGTTCGAATCCTGTCACCCCGACTTTTGGCGGGTGTAGTTCAATGGTAGAACACCAGCCTTCCAAGCTGGTTACGCGGGTTCGATTCCCACTACCCGCTTAATTATAAGCAAGCGATGCTTGCTTTTGATAATTAGACTAATAATAAATTTGTGTCTGTAGCTCAGCTGGATAGAGCACCGCCCTTCTAAGGCGGGTGTCCAGGGTTCGAATCCCCGCAGGCACGCTTTACGATCATAGTAAATATGAAAGTAATATGTGGTGGGTATAGCTCAGTAGGTTAGAGCGCAAGATTGTGGCTCTTGAGGCCGTGGGTTCGAGACCCATTATCCACCCTTAATAATAATGGGTAGTCGCCAAGCGGTAAGGCACAGGACTTTGACTCCTGCATTCGAAGGTTCAAATCCTTCCTACCCAGTTTATGGGTTACTAGCTCAGCTGGCTAGAGCACTAGACTTTTAATCTAGGTGTCCCGGGTTCGAGTCCCGGGTGACTCACTTACCAGAAATGGTATGCCTTTATAATATGCGGGTGTGGCGGAATTGGCAGACGCACTAGACTTAGGATCTAGCGGGCGACCGTGCAGGTTCAACTCCTGTCACCCGCATCACAACAAAAGAAGATTTCAGATAACTCTGAAATCTTCTTTTGTTGTGTAGGTAACATATATGAAATGCGTTTCACCACCCAGAATAAAGAGGGTACATGAATATTTATAATCATATGTCATACCCACTCAAGTCATCTAATTGACATAAATAATTGTTATGAAATCTAGTATCATTAGTGGTTTCTTTTCCGAACCATGTAGGCGGTATAAAAGCATATGCAGCCTCAAGGGAAGGGAATTCTACCTCGGCAAGTATAAGTCCGTTTAAAACGCCTTTAAATATGTCTAATTCAATGGTTAAACTATCAGTAAGTGGAATATAGTATCTGATTTTAGTAATCAAGTTATAATCAACCTTCTTACTAAGTAATAAGAATTCATCGTCTGATATTTCAATTTCAAACTCATCTCGAGCCATTAAGCCCTTTGACTTACAGGTTAAATAAAAATTTGCTCCCTTTTGGCGGATACGTATAACTGGGCTAGTGCAAATATAACCTTGTGATATTGCATCACATTTTAATTTATCTAAGTCAAATGGAATGTCTTTAACTAAGAATTTTTTTTCGATTTCCATAGAGATATCCTCCTTGTATTTAGATTGATCAAACCGATTTATTATATGTATAACGCATTATCTAATTTATATAATGCAATATAAAATAATGAACTAATTGTAAAATAATTATAGCATATCAATGTTACAAACTATATAGTAATTCCGTGGATCAACTAAATAAAACAAAGTTACAAAATGAATTAATAGTGAATAAACCAATGAGGAGCTGTGAATGAAAAAAATTACAGTATATATTATAACATTAAAAAATAAACACGTGCTGAAGACAATTTAGCTTGATATTGAAGTGTAAGTATGTTAGGTTATCAAATTATAATATACGCTATAAAAACACTGACTATAATTACATTCAAATAAGTGATTATAACTGCAGTATATGTGCATTTTTATGCATTTTCAATTTCGAATTTAAAACGATATAACCAAAAATAAGTTGATAATTAGGCTATTTAATGGTAAAATGTTATGATAAATCTCAAAGGGAGGAAACAAAATGAGTAAGAAATTATCTGTACTATTAATTTTGATTCTTATTGCAGCTATTGCTATGACAGGTTGTGGCGCAGGGGGAAACAAGGAAGCAAAGATTTTAAGAACAAACAATTCAAGTGAACCAGGGTCATTGGATCCAGCACTTGCACAAGGAACGCATGAGTCATGGGTTCTTGACCATGTATTTGAAGGATTAATGAAAAGAACACCTGATGGGGAAATTGTAGGTGGAATGGCAAAAGAGGTTGCATTAGCCGAGGATGGAGTGACATATACTTTCACACTTCGTGATGATGTTAAATGGTCTAATGGTGATCCAGTTACAGCTCAAGACTTTGAGTATGCTTGGAAACATTCTCTTGATCCAGTAACAGCAGCATACTATTCCTATCAATTTTTCTACATAAAGAACGGGGAAGCTTATAATGCTGGTAAAGCTTCTGTTGAGGACGTAGGTATTAAAGTAATTGATGATAAGACCTTAGAAGTAGTATTAGAACAACCAGCACCTTTCTTCTTGGAGCTTACTGCGTTTTATGCATTGTTCCCAGTTAATAAAAAAGTTGCTGAAGGGAACCCAGAATGGTCGAAGGATCCTTCAACATATGTATCCAATGGACCATTTAAGCTTACTGAATGGGTGCATAAGTCAAAAATTGTTTTATCTAAAGATGATAATTATTACGATGCAAAAAATGTAAAACTCGATGGTATTGAATTGGGAATTTTAGAAGATGAAAATACAGCATGGCAAAAATATGAAGGTGGAGAGTATGACTTATTACTTCCTCTTCCACAAGCAGTAGTTGCGCAACTTAATGCAGATGGCAACAAAGAGTTAGTCATTGGAGCAGAATTAGCAACCTATTACTATAATTTTAACAACGATATTAAGCCTTTTAACAATATTAAGGTAAGAAAGGCATTATCTTCAGCAATAGATCGTCAAACGATTGTTGATAAAGTATCTCAAGGTGGGCAATTACCAGCAGGTGGTGTTACACCATTTGGTATCCCAAATGAAAATAACGTTGATTTCCGTGAAGACGTTGGTAATTTAATTTCTTATGATCCAACGAATGCAAAAGCGCTATTAGAAGAAGGGCTTGCTGAAGAAGGCATGACATTGGCTGATATGAACCAGTTTAGTATTCTTTACAACACCCAAGAAGGACATAAGAAAATTGCTCAAGCAATTCAAGAAATGTGGAGAAACACTTTAGGTATTGAAGTTCAAATCGAAAATGTGGAATTCCAAGTTAAGCTTGACAGGGAAAAAGCAGGAGACTATTCAATATCTCGTGCAGGTTGGATTGGTGACTATGTAGATCCAATGACATTCCTTGATTTATTTGTTACAGATGGTCCTTATAATGATTCAGGCTTTAGTAATGCGGAATATGATGCATTAATCAAAACGGCTAAATCTACTGCTGACCAAAAGGTGCGTTTTGATGCAATGCGTCAAGCAGAAGTATTGCTAATGGAACAACTTCCAGTAGCACCAATTTATCATTATACAAATCCATATGCTCAAAAACCTTATGTTACAGGAGTAACGAAGGTAGTAAATAGATACCCATCAATGATATATGCAGATATTGTAAAATAAGTATTATAAACAAGAAATAAAAGCAGTAATAGGGAATGCGTCCTAAAGGACGCCTTCCTTCTTTAGAGTAGCAATGCTTGCTAGCTGATTTAGCAAGCTTTACTGCTTTATATGTATAATGCCAAATTGAGTTTATTCATGTAGAGCAGCAAAGCTTAAAAATATTAAAAAAGGAGATATAATAAATGCTAAAATTTATTTTAAAGCGATTACTATTGGCGGTTATTACTGTATGGGCCGTTATTACTATTACTTTTGTTCTAATGCATTCAATACCGGGAAATCCTTTTAAATCTGAAAGTAAAATGCCTCCTCAAGTATATGAGAACCTGCTAAAAAAATATGGACTGGATAAGCCAAAATCTGAACAATACGTTATTTATCTAAAGCAAGTTATAAAAGGTGACTTGGGTGATTCCATGAAATCTAGAGTTGAGACTGTGAATGATATGATTAAAAGAGGATTTCCAGTATCGGCTTATCTTGGTCTTCAAGCACTGTTGATTGCGCTGATCTTTGGACCAGCTCTTGGTGCCTTGGCAGCGCTACATCAAAATAAGTGGCCAGATTATTTCTCGATGGTTATTGCAATACTAGGGATTTCTGTTCCCAGCTTTATACTTGGAACTGTTTTTATTCAATTTATTGCAAGAAATGTTTCGTGGATACCGATTGGTGGATGGGGAACTTTTGCACATACTATTTTACCAAGTATTGCACTTTCTATGATGCCACTTGCTCAAACTGCAAGGCTGATGCGTTCTAGTATGCTTGAAGTACTTGGACAAGACTATATAAAAACTGCTAAATCAAAAGGTATCTCAAAGCTAGCGGTTGTAGTAAAACATGCGGTTAGAAATTCTATTTTACCTATAGTATCTGTGCTTGGCACAATTGTTAGTAATTTAATGGTAGGAAGCTTTGTTATTGAAAAAATATTTGGTATTCCAGGACTTGGAATGTTCTTTATTTCTTCAATTAGTAATAGAGATTATACATTAATTATGGGAACGACAATTTTCTATGCTACCATTTTAATTGGGATGCTTTTGATCGTTGACATTGCTTATGTTCTAATCGACCCTAGAATTAGGCTAACAAAGGAGGGACATTAATGAAGGCAGATTTCGAATTAACGAAGGAGTTATTTCAACCAGTCTCTCTGGAAAATAAAAATGCAGACACTATAAAACGCCCAAGCATAAAATACTGGCCAGATGTATGGCGTAGACTCAAGATGAATAAGTTGGCAATGGTAGGTTTGTATATCATTATTGGATTTATTGTTATGGCAGCAATAGGAACAGAAATCAATGGATTTAAGTATTATGTACAAAACTTAGATTTTATTAATATTAAGCCTAACGGGGTTCATTGGTTTGGAACAGATGAACTTGGAAGGGATTTGTTTTCTAGATTGTGGCTTGGGGCAAGATACTCACTATTTATTGGTGTAATGGCTGCTGCAATCGATTTTTTAATTGGTGTACTATATGGTGGAGTTGCTGGAATATCAACTAGAAGAGTAGATAGTATTATGATGCGTATTGCAGAGGTAATTTATAGTATTCCTTACTTGCTCATTGTTATTTTGCTTTCAGTTGTTTTCTCCTCGCAGGGTCAAGGTACCAGCTTATTTTCATTGATATTAGCAATGAGCCTAACTGGTTGGGTGCCAATGGGAATTTTGGTTAGAGGACAGGTGCTTCAGCTTAAAGAAAGTGAATATGCATTAGCGGCTGAATCTATTGGAGCAGATAAAAAATGGATATTAAGGAAACATATTATTCCTAACACCTTAGGACCTATTTTAGTAAATGTTACACTAACAGTGCCAAGAGCTATTTTTGCTGAGGCTACATTGAGTTTTCTAGGACTTGGGATTCAGTTACCAAAATCCAGCTTGGGATCCTTGGCGAGTGATGGTTTAGCAGGTATGGCTGTTGGAAATGGTTATCAAATATTAATCCCAGCTATTTTTATTTCAATCATTATGTTTGCTTTTAATGTACTAGGAGATGGACTCAGGGATGCACTAGATCCAAGACTACGTAAATAAGAGAAAGGAGAAAAAATGGAAAAAATTCTTGAAGTCAAAGACTTACAAATATCATTTAAAACATTTTTTGGTGAAGTTGAAGCTGTTCGTGGTATTAGTTTTGATGTTGGAAGGAAAGAAACCGTTGCGATTGTTGGTGAATCAGGATGTGGGAAAAGTGTTACAGCTAATTCCATTATGCAGCTGCTCCCAGTGCCTCCTGCTTTCTGTAAAGGTGGAGAAATCTTTTTCAATGGAGAAAACTTGCTAGAAAAAAGTGATAAAGAAATGAGAAGCATTAGAGGCAATCATATTAGTATGGTTTTTCAAGATCCGATGACTTCGTTAAATCCAACTATGAGGGTTGGAACACAAATTGTTGAAGGGCTATTAAAGCATCAAAAAATGACAAAGGCTGAAGCAGAAGCAAAGGCTATTGAAATGCTTGAGCTCGTATCGGTACCTCAACCTGAAAAAAGAGTAAAACAATATCCACATGAGTTTTCAGGGGGTATGAGACAAAGAGTGATGATCGCCCTTGCGATGGTTGCAAGCCCTCAATTATTAATAGCTGATGAGCCTACAACGGCATTAGATGTTACGGTACAAGCACAAATCATTGAGCTTATGAAGAGTTTGCAAGAAAAACAAGATATGGCCATTATACTTATTACACATGACTTAGGTGTTGTTGCGGATATGAGTGATAGGGTTCTAGTAATGTATGCAGGGCAAATTGTAGAAGCAGGACTTGTAGATGAAATATTTAATCATGCCCAGCATCCTTATACGATTAGGCTGTTACAATCTGTTCCAAGATTAGACATGGATAAAAATGAAGCATTGAATGCTATTGATGGGACACCCCCAGATTTATATATACCTCCTAAAGGTTGCGCATTTTATGCGCGTTGTGATAAGGCGATGAAAGTCTGTAAGGATTACATGCCAGAACTTTCCGAACACGGTGAAAGTCATTATAGTAGATGCTGGTTAAATCATGACTTTGCAAAAGAAGGGAGGATTTCTTAATGGAACCCTTAATTTCGGCTAAAAATATAAAAAAGTACTTTCAAGTTGGAAAAGGTATGTTAAAGGCAGTTGATGGGCTTAACTTCGACATATATCCTGGTGAAACCTTAGGTTTAGTTGGCGAATCAGGTTGCGGGAAATCAACTGCTGGTAGAACAATTATGAGGTTATATGAACCTACAGATGGTGAACTTATTTTTAATGGAAAAAACGTCTTCACCCTTTCCAGGAAGGAAATGCAAGATGTTAGAAAGAATTTCCAAATGATTTTTCAAGATCCCTACGCATGTCTGAATCCAAGAATGACGGTTGAAGATATTATTGCAGAACCATTAGATATTCATAAAACATATAAAACAAATGAAGAAAGACGCAGTAGAGTTATTGAGATGTTAGAATTGGTTGGTTTAGGTGAAGAACATGCTATGAGGTTTCCTCATGAATTTTCTGGTGGTCAAAGACAAAGAATTGGAATAGCTAGGGCATTAGCGCTAAACCCCAAATTTATTATTTGTGATGAACCTATTTCTGCACTAGATGTATCTATACAAGCACAGGTTGTAAATCTATTAAAAGATTTACAAGAAAAGTTAGGATTAACCTATTTGTTTATTGCCCATGATTTATCCATGGTTAGATATATTTCTGATCGGGTAGGCGTAATGTATTTAGGACATATGATGGAACTAGCAGACAGTGAGATGCTTTATAGTCATCCAATCCACCCCTATACGAGAGCATTGCTGTCCGCTATCCCAATCCCTAATCCGGAGACTCAAAGAGGAAGGCAAAGAATTATACTTGAGGGTGATGTACCAAGCCCTATAGACCCACCAAATGGTTGTAGATTTGTCGAGCGCTGTAGTTATGCTATTGACAAGTGTCGACAAGAAACTCCAGTTTTTGAAGAAATTGAAGAACAGCATTTTGTTGCTTGCCATCGCGCAAGAGAAATTATGTAATAGATGGTTGCCATGAAGGGTGTCTTACTTCTGGCAACCGTTTTTTTTGAAGTGCTTTAAAGTAACTTTTTTTAATAAAATGACAATAAATATTGTCTGCAACGTCATTGAATGATAAGATCATTTCAATTAGATTATTGTAAATGTTTGGAGGATTAAAATATGAAAGTAGCTATTTTTTTAGCAGAGGGTTTTGAAGAAATAGAGGCAATAAGCATCATTGATGTCTTAAGAAGAGGGGAGGCTAACGTTGATACGATATCGATATCTAATAGCCAATATGTTGAAGGTGGACATAGCATAACGATTAAAGCTGACAAGCTTTTTACTGAGACACAATTTGATGATTATGATATGCTTGTTTTACCGGGTGGGATGCCAGGAACAACGAATTTAGGTAAACATAAACAGCTGTGTGCTCTTTTAATAGAGTTTAATAAAAAAGGAAAAACACTCGGAGCAATTTGTGCTGCACCAAGTGTTTTAGGGGAACTGGGTATTTTGAACAACAAAGAATCAACCTGTTATCCTGGGTATGAAAGTCAACTAATAGGTTGTAAAGTAAAGAATATGGATATTGTTACAAGTAACAATGTGATCACAGGGAAAGGTGCTGGTGTAGCAATATCTTTTGCTCTAGAATTATTAAAAACGAGCAAAGATTCTAGTTATATTGAAGCACTTCGAAAGAAGATGATTATGTCGTGATCATCTAGGTAAATTAACATACCAGAATGATATTAGAAAATAAAGTATGTATATTTTGATTTGTTATAACTGAGATATCTGCCTTTTGAGCTGCTTCAACGATTTGATCGTATGGTATTTGGTAAATATAGGAGACATCTTGAAAGCTGTAGGACGTTGGTAGCTTTCTTTGAAGCTCTCTAGAGAAAAGTCTGCAGACAGGACTACTACCATATTGCATAATCGTAAAAAAGGATACTCTATCTAAGATATCTATCCCGATGCCTTTCATAAGAGATTTGATTTCATCAGCAGATAAATCAAGTAACTCTGAAACTACATCAATAGAAAAGGAAGATGCTGTTTTTGTTTTTAAGAATAAGTCTATTGCTTTTAGACTTGGTGCAAAATTTTCATTATAATAATCTAAATATGTACTCATAAGTTGCCTCCTAAATTTATGAATCATCAAACATACAATTGATAGAAGAATTATAACTTATTTTCGAGTTTGAAGCATTACAAAAAATATGGATAATTATATGGAAATATTTGCATGTCTTGAGGAAACAACAATTATTCTGCGCGATTTTCAGGTTGGATAGGCAGAATAGAACAAGAGGTCAATATGCTTTGTATATTTGTTTTAGTGATAATCCAGAACGAAAGATATCCGATAATGCTCTTTTAAATAATTTGTTTAAAGGGGTTTTACCATAGTAAAATGTAATTAGTGATACAACAGAAAAAAGGGTAGCAATATTAAAAGGGGTATGATATAATAGAAAAACGGTTAATTATGGGTATTTATGCCCTATTACTAATAAGAAGTTAAATATCAAAGCATTAAACGTAAAGCGTTTATTATACATCCACAAGGAGGAAACAAACAGAAATGAGTACAAAGGTTGAAGTATTAGAAAATAGTATGGTTAAACTGACTATTGAAGTTGATGCGGCCAGATTTGAAGAAGGCATGCAAAATGCATATAACAAAAACAAAGGTAAAATGACAGTCCAAGGATTTAGAAAAGGTAAAGCTCCAAGACAAATGATCGAAAAAATTTACGGACCAGAAGTTTTATATGATGACGCGGCTAATTATGTGATTCCAGAAGCATATGATAACGCAGTTGAAGAGAACAATTTAGAGGTTGTTTCTAGACCTGAGATTGATATTGAACAAATTGAAAAAGGCAATAACTTTATTTTTACTGCATTGGTTGCAGTTAAGCCTGAAATAGAGTTAGGTCAATATAAAGGTATTGAAGTTGCACCACGTCCCGTTGAAGTTACGGAAGAAGACATAAATGCCGAAATAGAAAAAGTGAGAGAACAAAATTCTAGAATAGTAGATGTAACAGATAGAAGAATCGTTGAACAAGATAAAGTAACGATTGATTTTGAAGGCTTTGTTCATGGGATTGCATTTGAAGGCGGTACCGCTGAAAATCATGAACTTACAATAGGGTCTCATTCCTTTATTGATACATTTGAAGAACAATTAATTGACAAAGCATTAGATGAAGAAGTCGATGTATTGGTTGTTTTTCCAGAAGAATATCATGTTGAAGCGCTTCAAGGCCAACCAGCTAACTTTAAAGTAAAGATCAAAGGCATCAAGGCAAAAGAATTGCCAGTAGTAGATGATGAGTTTGCAAGAGACGTTTCAGAATTTGAAACATTAGATGAATACAAAGCTAGCTTAAAGGAAACAATTAAAGAGCGCAAAGAAAAAAGTGCAGTAAAAGAAAAGCAAGAAGAGGTTTTAACTAAATTAGTTGATGGTTCAAAGATTGATTTGCCAGAACCGATGGTAGATCTTGAAGCTGAAAACATGACACATGAATTTGCTCATAGATTACAATATCAAGGTTTGAATATAGAACAATACTTTAGCTATACTGGTCAAAACATGGCAACCTTAAAAGAAGCTATGAAAAAAGAAGCTGAAACTAAAATTAAAGTACGATTGGTATTAGAAGGCGTTGCAAATGCTGAAGGATTTGTAATTTCTGATGAAGATTATATAGCTGAAATGAACAAAATGGCTGAGCTATATCAAATGGAATTTGACAAACTATCAGAAAGCATTGGCGAAGATGAAAAAGCTTCAATTCAACAAGATATGATGAATCAAAGAGCATTAGATTTGATTACAGATACAGCGATTGAAAAGTAGAGAGTGGAGGTAGAACAGATGAGTTTAGTCCCTTATGTTATAGAGCAAACTAGTAGAGGCGAAAGATCCTATGATATTTTTTCTAGATTATTAAAAGAAAGAATTATATTTTTAGGAGAAGAAGTAAACGATACAACAGCAAGCATAGTTGTTGCTCAGCTTTTGTTTTTAGAATCAGAAGATCCGGATAAGGATATTCATTTGTACATCAATAGTCCAGGTGGTTCTATTACATCAGGTATGGCTATCTATGATACAATGCAATATATCAAACCAGATGTATCTACGATGTGTGTTGGGATGGCAGCTAGCATGGGTGCTTTCTTGTTAGCAGGTGGTGCTAAAGGTAAGAGATTCGCGTTACCAAATGCAGAGATCATGATTCATCAACCATCGGGTGGTGCAAGAGGTCAAGCAACGGATATTAAAATTCACGCAGATCGTATTATTGAAATGCGTAAGAAGTTAAATGAAATTTTAAGTGAAAATACGGGTCAAAGCTATGAAACAATTGCTGCTGCTACAGAAAGAGATAATTTTATGACAGCAGAAGCAGCTGCGGCTTATGGATTAATTGATAAAGTATTCTATAAAAGATAATATTAATCCGCAACATTAATTTTGATTAAAAGAAGGTGTATAAATGCCTAATAAATTTGATGATAAAAAACCATTGAGATGTTCCTTTTGCCATAAAACACAAGATCAAGTAAGAAAGTTGATTGCTGGTCCGAATGTCTATATATGTGATGAATGTATAGAATTATGTGCAGATATAATTGAAGAAGAATTTCAAGAATTTAAGGATGAGATAACTTTAGATAATGTACCAAAGCCTAAAGAAATTTTCGACTTTTTAAATGAGTATGTTATTGGACAGGATAATGCAAAGAAGGCGTTATCAGTAGCTGTTTATAATCATTACAAGAGAATCAGAAGCGATTACAAGTCTGCAGATGTAGAGCTATCTAAGAGTAATATTCTTATGGTTGGCCCTACTGGTTCAGGAAAAACTTTACTTGCACAAACCTTAGCTAAAATGTTGAATGTTCCATTTGCAATTGCAGATGCAACCTCCTTGACGGAAGCAGGTTATGTAGGCGAAGATGTAGAAAACATTCTTTTAAGATTGATCCAAGCAGCTGATTTTGATATTGAAAAGGCTGAACAAGGAATTATTTATATTGATGAAATTGATAAGATTGCACGTAAATCAGAGAACCCTTCAATTACGAGAGATGTTAGTGGAGAAGGCGTTCAACAGGCTTTGCTAAAAATATTAGAGGGTACAGTTGCTTCTGTTCCACCACAAGGTGGTAGAAAGCATCCGCATCAAGAGTTTATTCAAATCGATACTACCAATATTTTATTTATTTGTGCGGGAGCTTTTGATGGTCTTGAGAAAATAATTGAAAAACGTGTTGGTAAGAAGGCAATGGGATTTGGTGCCAATATCGAAAGTCAAAAGGATATAGATGTAGGCGTAATATTAAAAAACCTACTGCCACAAGATTTATTAAAATATGGATTGATTCCTGAATTTGTTGGAAGAGTACCGGTTAGTGTTACATTAGAGAGCTTAACAGAAATCGTTTTAACTGAAATTTTAACAAAACCAAAAAATGCTTTAGTGAAACAATACAAAGCAATTTTTGAAATGGATGATGTGGAACTTGAATTTGAAGAGGAAGCATTAACTGCAATAGCTAAAAAATCGTTAGAACGTAAAACTGGAGCACGTGGACTTCGAGCAATTTTAGAGTCAGTCATGATGGAAGTAATGTTTGAAATCCCATCTAATGAAAAAATTGAAAAATGTGTAATTACGAAAGATACAATAGAAAAAAATGAACAACCAGTCGTAATTATGAATGAGAACATAAAATCTATAAAAAAGCCAGCAGGAACTAAAAAACGCTCAGGAAGAAATAATGAAAATGAAACAGCATGAATAGAGGAAAATTCTCTAAAGGATCATCATGATTAAACATAATCCCCCTGCTTAAGCAGGGGGAATTTATATTTTCTTAAAAAGCGAGGGCATATAATGAACCCAAAATCGTACATAGTAGATTTACCCGTATTAGCCTTAAGAGGCATAAATCTTTTTCCAGACATGGTAATGCATTTTGATGTGAAAAGAGAAAAGTCTATTGAAGCCTTAGAGTTTGCAATGCAAAAAAATCAAATGGTTTTTCTGGTTGCACAAAAGGAAGCACATCTTGAAGAACCAAATCCAAAAGAAGATTTGTATGAGCAAGGAACAGTAGCAAGAATTAAACAGATGATTAAGCTCCCTAAAAATATTGTTAGGTTGTTAGTTGTAGGAGAAAAAAGAGGAAGTATTTTGAGTATAACTCAAGAAGAACCATATATCGTTGCTGATATCCAGGTCAAGGACGAGGAAGAAGTAGAAATTATCGATGCTCAAAAGAGTGCCTTACTTAGTATGGCTAGAGAAATGATTGAAGAATTTTCAAAAATGAATCCTACATTTGCGAATGAAACAGTCGCAAAAATGTTAATGATAGAAGATATTGGAAAAATAGCGGATGCGATTGGCTACAATTTAATTGGATCACTCGATAATAAACAAAGCCTATTAAGCAATGATGATCCAATTAGTAGACTTAAGCTAGCGATTACAATACTGAATGCAGAAATAGAAATTGTAAAAATTAAAAGAGATATTAATGATCAAGTCAAGGTTAAAATAGATAAAAACCAAAAGGACTATTTCTTAAGAGAACAAATTAAGGTAATTCAAAATGAATTAGGCGAGCAACAAAGCATAGAAGAAGAAATTGATGAATATGTACAAAAAACAAAAAATATCAAAGCCTCAGAAGAGGTGGTTCAAAGATTAGAAAAGGAAATCAATAGACTGAAAAAAATACCACTCGGTTCAGCGGAAGGTACTGTGAGCAGAAATTATATTGAGTGGCTGCTAGACATGCCATGGGATCATAGAACGATTGAAGCTACAGATTTAGAAACAGCAGAGAACATATTAAATGAGGATCACTATGGTCTAGAAAAGGTGAAGGAACGTGTTTTAGAGCATTTAGCAGTACGCAAGCTTTCAGAAAAAACAGATAGCCCTATTATTTGCTTAGTGGGACCTCCGGGCACGGGTAAAACGTCCATAGCAAAATCTATTGCAAGAGCTCTAAACCGAAGTTATTCAAGGATATCCTTAGGCGGCGTAAGAGATGAAGCAGAAATTAGAGGACATAGAAAAACATATGTTGGAGCGATGCCAGGAAGAATCGTGAATGCTTTGAAATATTCAAGGACAAGTAATCCATTGATATTACTTGACGAAATAGATAAGATGACGAGTGATATGAGAGGTGATCCATCATCAGCACTTTTAGAGGTACTTGATGGAGAACAAAACAGTAAGTTCAGAGATCATTATGTTGAAGTTTCAGTCGACTTATCAGATGTATTGTTTATTGCTACCGCGAATTCATTAAGGAATATTCCTAAAGCATTATTGGATCGATTGGAGTTAATAGAGGTATCAAGTTATACAGAAAATGAGAAGGTACATATAGCAAGTAGATTTTTAATTCCCAAACAGAAAGAAAAACACGGTATTCCTATAGAACAATTAATGATAAGTGAACAAGCAATCACTAGAATCATTAATGAATATACAAAAGAAGCTGGTGTGAGAAATCTCGAAAGAAAGATTGGAGAAATATGTCGTAAAGTTGCTAAGCTCATTGACGCGGATCAAAAAATGGCACATAAAATTACTGAAAAAAATATAAAAACATTTCTTGGAACACCATTATATCGTTTTGATATGGTATCAGAAAAGCCTCAAATAGGTATTGCAAGAGGCCTAGCGTGGACAGAGGTTGGTGGAGATACCTTATCTATCGAAGTAAACGTTATGAATGGCACAGGTAAATTTGATTTAACGGGACAGCTGGGAGATGTAATGAAGGAATCTGCTAAGGCAGCCATTAGCTTTATAAGATCAATGAGCGAATTAATAGAAAATATGCCTGAAGACTTTTATGAGAAAAAAGATATTCACATTCATATTCCAGAAGGTGCTGTTCCTAAAGATGGACCCTCAGCTGGGATAACTATGGCAGTTGCTATGATTTCAGCATTAACTAACCATCCGGTAAGTCATGAGGTTGCTATGACAGGTGAAATAACATTAAGGGGAAGGGTGCTACCCATTGGCGGTTTAAAGGAAAAATTATTGGCTGCTAAAAGGGCGGGAATTAAAAAAGTTATCGTACCCGAGGATAATAAAAGAAATATTGCAGAGATTAATAAGGAAATACTAAAGGGCTTGAATATTGTATACGTAAGTAATATGAATCAAGTGTTAAAAGAAGCCTTAATTGATATCAATCAGGAGGAGCAAAATGCTTGTAAATAATGTGTCATTAGAAGCTGTAGGAGTAAAAATGGAACAATTCCCAACAACAGGTCTACCTGAAATAGCTTTTGCTGGAAGGTCCAACGTAGGAAAATCCTCATTAATTAATGGCTTAATTAATAGAAAGGCACTTGCGAGAACATCAGGACAGCCAGGAAAAACAAGGACGATTAATTATTATAATGTTGAGAACGTAGTATATTTTGTAGATCTACCAGGATATGGTTATGCCAAGTCTTCAAAAACCTCAAGAGAAGAATGGGGTAAAATGATTGAATATTATCTAAAAAAAAGACAAGAATTAAAAATTGTCGTATTACTTGTAGATATCAGACATGAGCCTTCTGAAAATGATAAAATGATGGTAAATTGGATACGAGGAAACGGTTTTGAACCAGTTATAGTGGCTACAAAAGCAGATAAGATCAATAGAAGTCAAATACAAAAGCATATTTCAATGATTAGAAAAGCCTTGAAATTAAGTGATGCGAGTGCAATTATTCCTTTTTCATCCATGACGAAGCAAGGTAGAGATGCAATATGGGATGAGTTTGAAGACCAACTTGGATTTAAAGAAGAAGAATAGAATTCACAAATAAATAGATTAAAAATAATACCCTATCGAATGGACATGGAAAATATGTCTATGCAATAGGGTATATTATTTGTTAGGAATGTATAGCGAAGCAATTTGGTAAAACATTCTTTATTTGGTTAAATCTGCTAATAGATTTTTATATATTTCATGATTGTTAGATTTCCAGTTTTCACATATTTTTATTGCATAATCTTTTTCATAAACTGTAACCTTTAGCTCCATAATAATTTCTTTGTTTTCTTTTGCAACACAATGCACTAGGATATCCTCTTTTACACCAGGATAATACTCAGCAGATATTTCTAGAGTTGATTTAATCTCAAACTTGTTATCATTAAGATACTTTACAATTTCTTCTTTTGTACTATCAGGAATACGGTTTTCGAAAAACTCTAAGGTGGTTTTGCCGCTTTCTGTAATGTAATACATAGTTGTATGAGAAATATTTGTAGTTTTTAATAAATCTGATTCTGTCATCTGATTCAAGTATTCTTGTAAAGAGAAGTAATTTGTATAGCCATTATTCAAAATGAATTCAGATATTTTTGAATTTGTTAATGGTGAGTTTAGTATATTTAACATATAAAGTATAATTAATTTATTTAAGCTAAGTTCTTGATTCGTAGCATTCATATTTCTCCTCCTCTTAAGTAACAATTGCTCTTTTTCTTATTTTATATCATATTGGGAAAATAAACAAGTTGATTTTAAAAAATACACAGCATATGGTATCTCTTTATAAAAAACATACTATATATTGTTGCGAGGAGTTACTGATAGTGTTTTCCTTGATAAGAAGATCTATCCTTAAAAAACGTTGTTATCGTATTTAGTACTAACTTTTTATTTGTACTCCACATAGGAGCCAACAATAGTTGTCTAGGTCCATCACCAGTTATACGATGAATGACAATATTCTTAGGAATTCTCTCAATACAATCTACTATTAAACCTGCATATTCCTCTAAAGATAAAGGTGTTATACAATGATCATAATATAACTGCGCTAAATCTGTTCCTTTTAATATATGTAATAGTTGAAGCTTTATCCCTTGAATTGGTTTTGAAACAACATATTGCACAGTTTCTAAAATATCTTCGCAAGATTCTTTTGGAAGGCCAATTATAAGATGTACTACTACATCAATAGAATAACGATTAAGTTGCTCAACAGCTTCTTCAAAGCATTCTAACAAATAGCCCCTTCTAATAAGTTCAGCAGTCCGAGGATGCATAGTCTGTAGTCCAAGTTCAACCCAAAGTTTTTTTTGTTTGCTGATATCATGAAGTAGGTTAAGGATATCCCCATCAAGACAATCGGGTCTTGTTGCAATTGATATACCTACTATGTCGGGATGGTTGATGGCTTCCTCGTAGATTTTCCTTAAATAATCAAGATCGCCATAAGTATTTGTAAAGGCTTGAAAATATGCAATATATTTTGAACCCTTGTTTTTCTTTGCAATAAGTTCCTTACCTTGTTCGATTTGATGCGTAATACTCAGTGCTTTATCTGAGGCAAAATCACCAGAACCACCTTCACTACAAAAAAGACACCCTCTAGTGTCTATTTTGCCATCTCTATTGGGACATGACAAATTAGCATTTAAAGCTAATTTGTAAACCTTTTCTCCGTATAACTCCCTATAATATTGATTGAGTGCATAATAAGGTTTATCATTCCACATATTTATAGTTTACCTCACAGAAAATTCTTCCTTACATTTTTCTTGCCTTAAACGTTTACAAATGATTAATAATTTTTGCCATTCTTCTTCTGAGTCAATGCTCTTAACACGTTCAATAAAGTCAAGTTTAATGTTAAAGATCAAATGTTCCTTTAATAATGTAGTATTATAGTACTCTGTATTTAACAATTCTGAAAGAACATCTATCGTGTCACTTGAAATATTCGAAGGTAAATATGGAGATAATTTGTTTAATGCTATTTCGATTTCTTGATATTGTCTTTCAATTGGATTGTCTTCATGAGTGCTTAAATAATAATTCAAGGATTCCATATCAAAGAAAACAATATTTGATATTTCCGAGAAATCATAATTTGTTAAAACGAATCTAAAATGGTTAAGTTCATCTATTAAAACTTCCTCGCTCATTATTTCTGACATATGAATACTCCTTTAATGGACTATACTATAATATATGTCTGATCATAAAAAATAAACTGGTAAGATTGAGGAGTTCCTTCAAGTATCATTTTTTTAACGGATGCAGCTTATTACAGCTTTAGCAACAACCTCGGCAACACCTTTTTCAAAAGGCATGGGTAATATGTTTTCATCTGTAATATCTGAAACATTTACCATATTTGCTAATGCTTCAGCTACAGCAAGCTTCATTTCTTCAGTGATTTGACTTGCGCGTCCTTCTAAAGCACCTTTGAAAATTCCAGGAAAAGCAAGGACATTATTTACTTGATTTGGGAAATCTGATCTTCCAGTGCCTACGACTCTTGCACCTGCTTTTTTTGCTAGGTCTGGCATGATTTCTGGAACAGGATTTGCCATTGCAAAGACAATTGAGTCTTTGTTCATTGAGGAAATCATTTCTTCAGTTACTATACCAGGAGCTGAAACACCTACAAAAATATCAGCATTTTTTAATGCATCCGATAAGGAGCCATTCATATTATTTGTATTCGTTTTTTCTGAAATTTCCTTTTGTGCCCAATTTAACCAATTTGCTCCTCTATAGATTACGCCAGGTTTATCACACATAATGATATTTGCAAAATTCTTTTGAAGTAAAAGTTTGCATATTGCTGTTCCAGCAGAGCCTGCGCCGTTAATGACAACAGTACATTCAGATGGTTTTTTATTAACAAGTTTTAAGCTGTTAATAATACCAGCAAGAACTACAATTGCAGTACCGTGTTGATCATCATGAAACACAGGTATATTTAAAATTGCCTTTAAACGTTCTTCAATTTCAAAGCATCTTGGTGCAGCAATATCTTCTAAGTTAATGCCGCCAAAACCAGGAGCCAAATAGGTAATTGTTTTAACAATTTCATCTACATCTTTTGTATCTAGGCAAATTGGAATCGCATTTATACCGGCAAATTCCTTGAATAAAACAGCTTTGCCTTCCATAACAGGAAGAGCAGCTTCAGGTCCAATATCACCTAAACCAAGTACAGCAGTACCATCAGTGATTACCGCTACTGTATTTCCTTTCATCGTATATTTATAAACATCTTCTTTATTTTCATGTATTTTTTTACATGGCTCAGCTACGCCAGGAGTATAAGCAATGGATAAGTCTTCTTTATTATTAACCTTAGCTTTCGAAGTAATTTCTAGCTTACCTTGCCATTGTTCATGCATCGCAAGTGATTTTTCTTGTATTGTCATGATGACACCACCTATATTATTTATTTGGTCTTATTTTAACAGAATATGACTTTATTGTGCAAGAACTTTTCGAATTACTTACGGGGAACTATCCTAAAAACCAAAGTACCTTTAGATCAGCAAGCTAGAAAAAGGGTATATATAAATAAAATAACCACAATAAATGTGGTTATTTTGGGGAGTATAATATTTACAAGGGTTGTGAATATTATTATCTATATTGTTTTTTGAAGGGGAAACAATATAGATTACTAATTATTATAATATAATTATAAAATAAATACAATATCAATTTTAACCGAAAGTGGAGGTTTTGTAACATACTTCCGGATTTACATAATTTCTTCGATATTTAAGGAAGTCTCAGTCATTAGGTCTACCATTCTTTCGCCAATTTCAATGATAGGCCTTGATGGAGCAGTATTGTGAATAAATACAATTTTACCAATATCACCATTTGAGAGCTTAACCTCTTTTCCAAGATAATTATGAGCAATGTTTTGTAAAAAAACAAACAAGAAAGCAGTATCTAATAATCCATAGGATTCTTGCTCAAAAACTTGTATTACTTTAAAAGGTGAGAACTTTTTGTGATAGGAACGATTTGAAGTCATGGCATCATAAATATCAACAATTGCAATAATCTTAGCAAATTCGTGAATATCTGCTTCGTGTAATCCTAAGGGATAACCAGAACCATCCATTTTTTCATGATGCATCAATACTCCGTATTTAATTGCATCTGAGATTGGCTGATCCTTAATAGCATCATAGCCTAATCTAGAATGTTTTTTTATTGCCCCAAACTCTTCAGAAGTAAGTTTTCCTGGTTTGTTTAATATATTTTCATCAACCTTCACTTTACCAATGTCATGAAGCAAGCCAGCGAGGGTAAGCTCTTCTATTTGAGCAGCGGGTAATTTTAACCAGGTTCCAAATATATTGCAAAGCAAAGAAACATTCAGAGAATGCGTATAGGTATAATCATCGTTTGCTTTTAAATGATATAGATAGTTGAATAGTTCACCTTTCGTAACCAAACCATCTAATAAAGATTGACTAATTGTACGCAAATCATCAATTTTTATTTGGTCTCCATTGCTAATTGCATATAATTGTGATTTGATTTCATCTTCATTTTTTTGGTAAACATTACGAAACTCGTTAAAGTTTTGTTGATTTGAAACGTTGGGTGTATTGACTACTTCTTCGAATAGTGGCTGTATTACTTCTTCTTCCTCAATAGTAAGAGGAATACTTGTTTCTAGTTCTATTACAACACTTAAGATATCATAAAGTTTTAAACGATAAATATGTTTTTGTTGTAATGCTGTTTTTCTAGGTATTAGTATTAATCCATTTGAATTCATTACATCATCGCCTAAAATCATTCCTACAACAATATTATCTATTGGTATTCTTTTGAATTTTATCATTGTTCACCTGCTTATTAAGTATTTCTTCTAACAAATTCATTATACCAAATTTTATTACAGAACAAAACAAAAAGTAAATAAAACCATTCATTTTTTTTTGAATAAATCATTAATTGAGAAGAGATAATATGTATGTACGAGAAATACAATACTGTATTTAATAAAAGGAGGAACCACAAATGGCTAAAGGTAAAAACAACGATAAAAGAAATGAAAATCAAATGAGCAATTTAAAAGATAACCGCGACATGAATAAAAATGACAAAAACAGAAATGATAACAATAATAATAACAATAATGAGACAAACTGCAAGAACTAATAGAATTTAAGCAGTTATTTTTGAGGGACTGTTGCACAACGCGAGTTGCGTAATGGTTCCTTTTTTGTGCCTGAGAAAGGGGACAGGCACTTTTTTCTTATGAGTATTTTTACTATTTTCTTTTTTACTTGGAAGGACTCGTTCTAGGATTGGTAACATTCCACTATGGCGTTAAAAAAACAGTCAAAGTATAATAGAAGCACGAGAAAGTGGCCATGCCATTTATAGTAGGCAGGGAAGTCTATACTCAATTAGGTGGCTTTCCTGTTTTATCAAAAGGGGGATAATATGAAAAAGAAAGTTATCATTTTTAGTGTGGTGCTATGTTTCATTGCAGTAATGGTTCTTATTAGCTTAAGATTTGTGGAAAAGAAGGATGTAGCCACAATGAATTATCCTATTTTTATAGAAGCAGTGGAGAACAATGAGGTTGCAAAAGTTATTATTAAAAATGAAGAGCAATTAAATATTATTTTGAAAAATCAAGAAACCTTTAATGTTCCCAATCCATTGAGAACAGATTTAAAAGAGTTTTTATTGTTGAAAGGTATTGAAGTACAATATAAATCGGTAACAGATTTAACGCGGGTATTCTCATCACTTTTTGTAATGATACTTATTCTTGGTATTATACTGTATATGAAAAAGGGAACAGGAGAGACGAAGCAGTTAATTAGAGATTTCAACAAGAAAGGTGTACATAGAGAAAATATTATTAAATTTGTAAATGTTGCTGGAAATTATGAGGCAAAAGATATGGTTAAAGATATCATAGACTTCATAAAACAACCAGAAAAATATAAAGAAATCGGAGCTAAAATGCCAAGAGGTATATTGCTCTATGGACTTCCAGGTACAGGGAAAACTCTTTTAGCTAAGGCAATTGCAGGAGAAGCCAACGTACCTTTTTTTGCCATGAGTGGATCAGATTTTGTGCAAATGTATGTAGGTGTTGGAGCAAATAGAGTAAGAGAATTATTTAAAAGTGCAAGAAAAAGCGAAAAAGCAGTTATTTTCATAGATGAAATTGATGCATTAGGTAAGAGTAGATCAGGTAATAAGGGTGCTGCAAATGATGAAAGAGAGCAAACTTTAAATGCCCTATTAACGGAGATGTCAGGCTTTAATAGTACAGAGGGCATCGTAGTGATAGGTGCTACAAATCGAGCGGATACCTTAGATCCAGCATTGCTAAGACCAGGTAGATTTGATAGACAAATAGAAGTTGCGTTACCTGATAAAGAAGCGAGAGAAGAGATTATAAAACTATATATGAAAGAAAAGCCTATATCAGAGGATGTAGACATTCATCAACTTTCAAAGCAAACAGTAATGTTTAGTGGAGCTATGTTAGAAAATCTTGTCAATGAAGGTGCAATCATTGCAGCGAATGAAGGTTGTACAATTATAACGAAAGATCATTTTGAGAATGCATTTTATACCGTAGTTGCGGGCATGTCAAAAAAGAACAGCAACAATACAGTAAGCGAGGATGAAAAGCTCATTACCGCATATCATGAGGCGGGACATGCATTGGTTACAAAGCTATTGCTTCCAGATATGGAAGTGGCAAAAGTAACAATTATCCCGACTACTAAGGGTGTTGCTGGTTATAATTACAATATTACAAAAGATAAAATGTATCGAAAGAAGGGTGAAATAATAGGAAGCATTAAAGTTCTTCTTGGTGGTAGAGCAGCAGAAGAATTGGCCTTTGGAGAGGACAATGTAACAACTGGAGCAATGAATGATATTAAAGAGGCTTCAAAAGAGCTTTATCAGTTTTATAGTACATATGGTATGGATGAAGATAATAAGTTGTTCTATCTTGATACGGGAGTTGGCATTCCTGAAAGTACATATGAAAAGTGTAGTGAAAAAATGAAAGATTTATACTTAGAAACAAAGCAATTACTCACCTATAATGGTGATATATTAGATAAAATTACCGCGCTTTTAATGCAAAAAGAAACGATAGATGGTCAAGATATAGATGGTATTATGCAAATGGTAGCGGCAATAGATAAGTAATAAACCTTATAAGCAATATAGTCAAAGTGCTTCAAAAAGAATTTAATTCTATTTGGGGCATTTTTTTTATTATAAAATGAAATATAAATATATGTGAGAATGCACAAAAAAAAAGACTATTTATGTGTAATATGTGGAAATGTATATTATGAAAATAAAACACTTGATTTAATTTGATCGATATATTACAATGAAATCAATCAAAAACGATTAAAAATAAAATTAATGATTGAAAATGATTGTTAATGTATTGAAAACGCCCTAGTAAAGGAGTATGTATATGATTATTAATGAAGCATTGATTAACCTTCAGGTTAAACATGAAACAAAAGAAGCAGTCATTCAAGAACTTGCACAAATGGCATATGATGAAGGACGTGTTGAAGATATCGCCGCTTATGTAAAAGCAGTGTTAAAGAGAGAATCAGAGTATAGTACGGCAGTTGGATTTGGAGTAGCTATTCCCCATGGTAAAACAAATGCTGTGAAAGAACCATTCCTAGTATTTGCAAAAGTACAACGTGTTGATTGGGATTCGCTAGACAATGAACCAGTTGATTTGGTTTTTATGATTGGTGTTCCAGAGGAAAGTGCGGGATCACTTCACTTAAAAATATTGGCTAGTATATCAAGAAAGCTTATGAAGGAAGAATTTAGAGAAGGTTTAAGACAAAGCAAATCACCTGAGGAAATTATGGAATTACTAAAAAATAGTGACTTAGGCTTATAGGAGGGTACCATGCTACAAGTTGAGAGACAGAAAAGAATCATGCAGTTGTTATTGAAAAATAGTAGTATATCTGTAAAAAGTCTATGCGATATTTTAGAAGCATCTGAAGCAACCATTCGAAGAGATCTTACACTACTAGAGCAAGAAAATAAGCTAGAGAGAACACATGGTGGTGCAAGTATCAATGACAGCATTAGACTTACTTTTGAAGAGTCTTTCAATCAAAAGGAACTGATTTATTCAGATGAGAAAAGACGTATTGCAAAAAAAGCATTTGAGGAACTTAAAGATTTTGATAGCATTGTCCTAGATTCGGGCACAACCATATCAGAGCTTGCAAGATTAATAGGTGAGTCTGAGCTAAAGTTAACGGTTATAACCAACGCTACTAGCATATCTAATTTGATATCGAATAATCCAAATGTAGAATTATACGCAATTGGAGGAAAGGTTAGATTGAATACACAGGCTACTGTTGGTGCAATCAGTGTTGAAATGATTAAAAGATTCAATGTTCAAAAGGCGTTTATTGGAGTAAATGGAATAACATTAGAAAATGGTGCTACAACACCTTATTTAGAAGAGGCAGAGATCAAAAGAGCAATGTTAGCAATTGCTTCTGAAAGAATCATTATTACTGACCATACAAAATTTCAAAAAGTTGCATTATGTCAAATAGCACCTTTATCCATGATAGACAAGATTATCACAGATAAGAATCTTTCGGATAACGAATACAATAATTACATTCAAAATGACATTTTAGTTGAAAGAGTATAAACGAATCTGTGGTGAAGAGAATGTATGAAAATGGATAAGGAAGGAGGCGCTGTATGATTACAACAATAACATTAAATCCAGCGATAGACAGAACAATTGTTGTTAATGACTTAGAAATGGGGCAAGTGAATAGAATTACCAGTGCTAGAGAAGATATTGGTGGAAAAGGAATAAATGTTGCAAAGGTATTGAAGCAGTTAAATGATTCAACAAAAGCCATTGGATTTATAGGGATCAATAATAAAAAGAAGGTTTATGAACTCTTAGATTTAGAAAATATGAACTATCAGTTTATTGAGGTTGAGGCATTTACTAGAATAAATACGAAAATAGTGGATCATGGAAATCAACTTACTACAGATCTAAATGAACAAGGGTTTAGCATAAATACAGTCTTATATGAAGATTTTAAATCAATGCTTAGAGAGCAAGCAATTATAAGTGACTACATGGTTTTTAGTGGTAGTATACCGGTGGGATTATCCAAGGAAACATATAAAGATTTAATTAAACTTGTAAAAGAAAATACGTTGACTGTTTTAGATGCAGATGGAGAATTACTTGTTGAAGGTATCAAGGCAGGGCCATTTTTGATTAAACCTAATATACATGAATTAGAGGCAGCCTTTAAAACAAGTTTAAATGATGAAAAGGATATTATCAAGCTTAGCCTTGAAATAATAGAAAAGTATGATGTTAAAATGGTTCTAATTTCTATGGGTGGTGACGGTAGTATTCTTGTCACCCAAAAAGAAGTACTAAAGGCAGAACCAATAAAGGTAGTGGTAAATAGCACTGTAGGGGCAGGAGATTCTATGCTAGCAGGAATAGTTCATGGTATAGCCAATGGACTATCTCTTTCGGATTCTTTAGTCTTTGCAACCGCTTGTGGAACATTAGCTGTTACGCAAGAAGGTACACAATCTTTTTCAATGGAAGAAGTACTTGAAGTCATGAAACAAGTACATATTTCCTCTCTATAAAATAAGGCTATTTGTAATGAGTTAATGTTATGTTACAAAACAACTATACATCATTTTAAGGAGGATTTATTATGAAAATTTTAGCTGTAACAGCTTGTCCAACTGGCATTGCGCATACTTATATGGCGGCGGAAGCCCTTGAAGCAGCAGCAAAGAAAAAAGGTTATGAAATCAAGGTTGAAACTAGAGGATCTGTTGGTGTGGAAAATGAGCTTTCAGAAAAAGACATCAAAGAAGCAGATTGTATAATACTTGCTTGTGATACTGCTGTACCAATGGAAAGGTTTTATGGTAAAAAACTTGTTAATGTTTCGGTTAGTGAAGCATTAAAAGGTTCTGATCAATTAATAGAGAATGCATTGAAAGCGAATGTTTATAGTAAAAACAACCTAGTCGATGAGGCTTCTGACCTAAAGGAACAACGTTTTTCGGGTAGAAAAGGCTTTTATAAGCATCTAATGAATGGTGTATCTTTTATGATTCCATTTGTTGTTGCTGGTGGTATAGCAATTGCTCTAAGTTTCCTTATTGGTGGTTATAATGGTTTTCAAGTTGAAGGTTCTATTGCTGCCTTTCTAATGGGTATTGGCGGTGGTGGTGGAGCATTTGGCTTAATGGTTCCAATTTTAGCAGGTTACATAGCTTATTCTATTGCAGATCGTCCAGGTTTAGCGCCAGGTATGATTGGTGGTGCAGTAGCAATGCAACTTAATTCTGGATTTTTAGGCGGCTTGGTTGCAGGTTTCTTGGCAGGTTATATCGTAATATTAATTAAAAAATATATTAAGTTACCAAAGTCTTTACAAGGTATTATGCCAGTTCTTATTATTCCAGTATTAGGTTCTTTAGCAGTTGGGTTATTGTTCTTCTACATTATTGGTACACCTGTAAGTGCAATTAACACAGCAATGAATAATTATTTAACGAATATGTCAGGTTCAAATGCAATTGTTTTAGGTTTGGTACTTGGTTTGATGATGGCAGCTGATATGGGAGGTCCTATTAATAAAGCAGCATATGCCTTTGCTACAGGAACCTTGGTTGTGGGTTCAGGAACTATGGTAATGGCAGCTGTAATGGGGGCTGGTATGGTGCCTCCACTAGGGATAGCTTTAGCTACAGTATTGTTTAAAAATAAGTTTGACCTTTATGAAAGAGAAGCTGGAAAAGCGGCATGGGTACTTGGAGCTAGCTTTATTACAGAAGGTGCAATTCCATTTGCAGCAGCAGATCCTCTAAGAGTAATTCCTTCTATCATGGTTGGATCAGCATTAACTGGTGCCTTATCAATGGCTTTTAAAGCTACCTTAGCAGTACCTCACGGTGGATTGTTTGTATTCTTTGCAATTGAAAATTTAGTAGGGTATATCATTGCAATTCTCGCAGGTACAATTGTATCAGCTATCATGCTTGGTTTCTTGAAAAAAAAGGTTGAGGCATAATAGGGATTTAAGGATAAAATATCAATGTATCTTTATCAAAAAACAATAAGTCTATAAAGGAGGCAAAGTCATGAAAAAGATAGCAATTAAATTACAAAATGAAGAAGGCCTTCATGCAAGACCTGCTAATATGTTTTCCAAAGCTGCAATGAAATTTAAATGTGATATACAGCTATTTAAAAATGGAGATACAACCAAGGTATTTAATCCTAAAAGTATTCTTTCGATTTTAAGTATGGGAGCTATGAAAGGTGATGAGTTAACGATTGTTGCGAATGGTGAAGATGAAGAAGCTGCCATAGCTAAAATTGCAGACTTGATAAAAAACGATTTTAACTAAGAGGTGTAATAATGATAGAAATAAAAGGTATTCCGGCCTCTAGTGGTATTGCAATAGGTTCGGTTATGATTAAGAAAGAGCTGATCAATCCTAGTTTGCAAAAAATAGCAGATATAGATCAAGAAAAAAAGAGATTTAAAGATGCAAGATCAAATGCAATGAAGCATTTGTATGCTCTTTATGAAAGTACAATGGTCAAGATCGGTGAAAAAGAAGCCAGTATTTTTGCAGCACATATTGCTTTGATAGAAGATGAAGAACTCATAATTGGTGTTGAAACTTCAATTGAAACCAATAGTTGGAATGCAGAATGGGCATTGAAATTGACAACGGATTATTATATTTCGATTTTCAATCAAATGGATGACCCATATCTAAAAGAGCGAGCATTAGATATAAAGGACATTTCAAACCGATTACAAAGACAGTTGAATGGTATGGGTGAAGAAGAAGAGATGATGAAAACAGATGAGCCTGTTATTATTGTAGCCCATGATTTAACGCCATCAGATACAGCTCAAATGGATACGTCTAAAGTGCTAGGCTTTATTACTGAAATTGGCGGTAAAACATCTCATACGGCAATTCTCGCTAGAACATTAGAAATACCTGCAATTGTTGGACTTCATGGAATTGTATCTAAAGTAAAGAATGACCAACATCTCGTCCTGGATGGACGAGATGGTATGGTATACATAGAAGCGGACCAAAGTATGATACAACATTTCCATGATGAAAAAACAAAAGAACAACAGTATAAGAAAAATCTGAGTCAATTAAAATATACCAAAGCAATCACTAAGGATGGTATAGAAATTGAGTTAGTAGCCAATATTGGTACACCTGAGGATGTAAAAAATATTTTAGATAAAAATGTTCACGGTATAGGATTATTTAGAACAGAATTTATCTATATGAGTAGAGACACGTTACCTACTGAAGAGGAACAATTTGAGGCTTATAAAAAAGTCACTGAAGATATGAAAGGTCACCCTGTTGTCATTAGAACCTTAGATATTGGAGGAGATAAAGAGCTTAAATACTTGGAAATTGAAAAGGAAATGAATCCATTTCTCGGCTTTAGAGCAATCAGATTGTGCTTGGAGCGGGTAGAACTATGGAAAACGCAATTACGAGCGATACTAAGAGCAAGTGCAGAGGTTAAGAAAGAATTAACAGAAGAGAATATAGCTTTTAATCAAGAGCTTGAAGTGGGTATGATGATGGAAACCCCAGCGGCGGCTATAATGGCAGATGTTTTTGCAAAGGAAGTAGACTTTTTTAGTATTGGAACAAATGATTTGATTCAATATACCATTGCTGTGGATCGAATGAATCCATTGGTTTCCCATCTATATTCTCCTTATGATCCTGCAGTTATACGGTTGATTAAGAAAATCATTGATGCAGGCCATCAAGAGGGTATATGGGTAGGTATGTGTGGTGAAGCAGCATCTGATCAAAAAGCAATCCCACTTTGGTTAGGAATGGGACTCGATGAATTTAGTATGAGTGCCTCTGCCATATTAGAATCAAAATGGTTGATTCAAAATATTAGTAAGAAAGATTCAGAAACATTGTGTGAACGTATTATGTTACTGAACACCGCAGCTGATATTGAGGAAGCATTGAGAAAAAATATAGACCCTATGAAGTAAGTACCTACATTTTCGATAGACTCCCTTTATATAATCCCTACGGAATCCTCCCCAGATTTTATAGGGATTATATATTTTAACCGAATGTCGAGATTTTGCAACATAGATGAAAAAGGAGCAAAAAGATGAATCTATTTAAATCAATTACCGAGAAAAAATATGCCAGTTTATTAGAAATGATCGAAAGTACTTGGGATAAGGATGTAAAAGATATTAGGATAAGTATTTGGGAAAATCAAGCCAATACTTCTGGGTTAGGAAAAGTTGTAAGAAGTATGTTTTTAATGCTTTCTAATGTGAAATCATTTGTTCAAGAGAGTAGAGCTGATGGAAAAGAAATAGTAGAAATTATTAAAAACTTATCTTGTTCTCAAGAGGAAAACGGGTCTATTCTTGATGAAGAAAGAAATGCACTTGATGAAATGTGTGCTGAAGTAGATAGCCAAGTTAACTACATGGTGGAGGCGAATCAATTGGTAAATGAAATGACCATCACCCTTACTGAAACAGACACCTTCATACAAACAATGTCTAAAAGTGCTGAATTAGCATTTACTACTGCGGCAGAAGGTCAGGATGCAATACAAAATTCTGTTACACAGATGCATTGTATTAAAGAAGGTGCCAATCGTTTAGAATCGGTCATTCAATCTCTGAAAAAACAATCCGTTGAAGTAGGAAACATGAATGCGTTAATCACTCAAATATCTGAACAGACTAATTTACTTGCACTTAATGCAGCAATAGAGGCAGCTAGAGCTGGGGAACATGGTAGAGGCTTTGCAGTTGTTGCTGATGAAATTAGAAAGTTAGCATCTCAAACACAAGATTCTGCACACAATATTCAATATTTAACTCAAAACATTCAAAAAGAAATAACCGTAGCCAGTGAATTGATTAAGGATGAACATGAAAAAGTAGATGATGGTATCGTTTCCTTTGAAGAGTCAGAAAAGGCCTTCGACATGATAGGAGATTATATTAATGAAGTGGTAATGAATATATTAGAAGTAATGTCTTCAGTAAGTAAATCTCAAATGTCAAGCAAGAGTGTAGTTGAACAATTGGATAAGGTAGGAGAATCTATTCAAGTTGCAGTTAATCATACAGAAAGAATGGTACAAACCAACTATAATCGAGTAGAAATATCTAAAGATAGTAACAAATTTATAGATCAATTAAAAAATAGAAGTGTCTTATTTGAACAACGCTAGTTGCGTTAACTTCTTTTATACTTGAAAAAAACCATAAGTTGCTTTATAATAGCTTTGACTATGTAGTGAAAATGGTTTCAGGAGAGGTATATAATGGAGAAGTTTCTAAAATTGAGGCATTTGAAAACAGAAAAAATGTTTAATAAGAATTTACTACCAATTGCTGTTGGTGTTGTAGCTATCGTAATCACTCTTTTGACACTATTTAGCGGCGAAAATGTGGGCTTATCTGATAATGGAGATTACCCAAGGTTTGCACATAAAAACAACATATATAGTTTAGAAGATTCAACATATCCTTTTTATTGGTTTTATGATCAATATGAGATGGACATAGAGGGAAATACAAAACTAGATAAGTTTACAAATTTTTTTAAACTTAGTACGGTCGGAAATCCGTATTACTCACCTCATTTTATCTTTCTTCAACTTTCAAAAATACCCAATACTATTTATAACAAAATTCATGACAATCCCAGTACATCCTATCACATTGGGGGATTGGCAATTATTTATATATTTTTATATGCATTAGCTCTATTTCTAATTATAAATTTCTTGAAGGACCAAAAGCCTTTCATGAAGTTTCTTGCGGCAGGTCTATTGTTAATTATATTTTGCGATCAAGGGTATACGTTGTATTTTAATTCATTTTACGGTGAGGCCGCTCAATTAGTAATATCGATGCTTACCATTGGAATTGCTCTTCAATTACTGAAGAATAAAGGTGGACGTATATTGATCATATGCTATTATATTTCGGTTGTCATACTTGCAGGCTCTAAATTTACAAACATACCAATAGGGGCTATGCTTGGTATCATTGGCTTGTTATTTATTATGATTAGTAAGGATAAATGGTTTAAGTATATTACAGTGCTTTCTTTTATAGTAGCAGTTATTGGAATTGTGAGTTTAACGAAAAATATTCCAACATGGATGGATGATGTAACGAATTATCAGTCTGTTTTTTTTGGCGTTCTCAAGGATTCAGAAACACCAG
Organism: Firmicutes bacterium HGW-Firmicutes-1; assembly: GCA_002841625.1. NCBI lineage: Bacteria > Bacillati > Bacillota > Firmicutes bacterium HGW-Firmicutes-1. Next base: position 106,929 of record PHAG01000009.1, read on the forward strand.
AACAGGATTTAATGGACCTTGATCTAAATCCTAAATATGCGATATTGGCCAATACACATGCATATCTAGGTAACAATTATCCTATGGATGTTTATTCTGAAGAATTTAAAAGTGAATTTTATGGAAAGGTTTCAAAGACGAACATTTTGAAATATTACCTTAGCCATCCAGAGCGGTTTATAGAAAAATTAAAAATTTCCGCAGTGAATAGTGGATATATAAAACCTGCATATTTAGGTAATTATGGACCAGCTAGGCCTAGGTTTGAATTTACTCATCGATTTGAGCTGTGGAGTAAATTGCGATTAATGCTTCGTTTTGATAACTTTTATGTGATTATAGGGTTTTTCTTATTGGCCTTCATACTTTTTATAAATGAAGGAAAGCAATTGCTTAAAACAGACGAAGACAAGCTTGAGAAGATAATACTTTTGGCAATATGGGTTGTAATCGTAGCGTCAACTGCTGTAAATTTTGTGGTTCCAATTATTGGAAATGGTGAAGCTGATCTTGCTAAGCATATGTTTGGATTTATACATTATTTTGATTTGATGGCCTTAGTCCTTTTCATATGGATCATCAGCATACTCCTAAAATCAAAAAAGACAATTTATCTTTCGATAGGACTTGTGATAATCGTTTTTGTAAGTAGTGGAATTATGAAACATAGAACTCAAAAGTATAGTGAGTTAGAAGTGGGAGCTTATGTTCAATTTGGCCAATATGAGGATAAGGACGTTATTTGGCAAATCATCCAAAGGGATGATACTGCGGTTCTTTTGTTTTCTAGGGAAGTAATAGAGTTCATGCCTTTCGATCAGGGGGGAGGTTCAAAAGATGAACAGCGAAAAATCTATGGAAATAATTTTTGGAAAGATTCGTACATAAGAAACTGGCTAAATAAGGATTTCTTAAATGTGTTGACTAAGAATAAATCTCTTGTGTTGGAATCAGAGAATATCAGTTATTTAACAGATGCAGATAAAAATTTAAAAGAAGGAGGAACCCATGCTTTTTACTGGACGTTCATTCCTGCTGCGGTTGACTGGGGGCATGAAGAAGCATATAATTATAAAACAAATGATCAGGTCTTTCTTCTTGATGCACATGAGCTTAAGGAATATTTAGTGAATAATAATCTTGAACATACGAAGGAAGAACCATATTGGTTGAGAACGCCAATGGGAAGTAATCCAAGTATGGTAAGATATGTAGCAACAGATGGGTATATTTTCCATAAGGATGCAATTGAAGATACAATTGGTCTAGCACCAGCATTAAGGTTAAGTAAGGATGTAAAGATAGTTGATGGAGAGGGAAGTGGTAAGCATCCATTTATTATACAAGAATAGATTAGTAACTAACCAATGAATCCTAAGGAGTAAAATAAGATGGGGAAAACACAATATTCAATTATAGTACCGCTCTTCAATGAAGAGCTTGTAATTGGAGAGTCCTATAGAAGAATAAAAGAAGTGATGGACCAAACAAATGAAAGTTATGAAATTGTTTTCATTAATGACGGGAGTAGAGATCAAACTGAAAATATAGCAAAAGAGATTTGTCAAAAAGACAAAAACATAAAGTTAATCAGCTTTTCTAGAAACTTTGGACATCAACCTGCAATTACTGCTGGAATGAACGAGGCATGTGGAAATGCAATTATTATCATTGATGCTGATTTACAAGATCCACCAGCCATAATGCATAATATGATTGAAAAGTGGAAAGAAGGTTATGACGTTGTGTATGGTAAAAGAAGCAAACGTGCTGGAGAAACCATTTTCAAAAGAATTTCTGCAAAGATTTATTATCGATTACTCAGTAGCATTACAGATGTGCAAATTCCAGTTGATGTGGGAGATTTCAGATTAATTGATAGAAGCGTTTGTGATGCTTTAAATAGATTGCCAGAAAAAAATAGATACGTCAGGGGACTTGTAAGCTGGGTTGGTTTTAAACAAACCTTCGTAGAATTTGAAAGAGAAGAACGCCTACTAGGAGAAACAAAATATCCACTCAGAAAAATGATAAAATTAGCACTAGATGGAATAACTTCTTTTTCAAATAAACCACTAAAACTTGCTTCCACCTTAGGGTACGCCGTATCTGCCTTAGGATTTATTTATCTTATTGTAATACTATTTCAAAGAATCTTCACAGACACAACCATCACCGGATGGACAAGCATCATTGCCCTTTTACTCATATTAAATGGTGTTACCCTCATTATGCTAGGAGTATTAGGAGAATATATCGGCCGTATATACGATGAAATGAAGGCAAGACCAGTTTACATTATTAAAGAAAAGATAGGCTTCGAAGATACCAAATAAAGTATAAAGGCCTTTTTCAATCGTTGACAAAAGAATTATACACATATTAGATTAGAACTATATTTGCATATTAGAGAAAAAAATGGTTATAAGACTATATTTCAAAAACACAAGAAAATAGGCTGTGCCGAATTAAAACTCTCGAGACCCATGCCGCTTTTCCAATTGCATATGCAAAACTTTCGCCAATAAAAAAGATGCACTGTTATGAACTGAAGAGACGATTGCTATAGATGGGGATGGGTATGTAATCATTTTTCGCCCGACCGGCCAAAGGGTAAGGCCAGAAAAATGATTACATACCCATCCCCATCAACACGTATCATATCATCTCTTCAGCTCATAACAGTGCATCTTTACGTTATACCAAAATTACAACCACTCTTATCAACAGCCAACAACCTATCATCCATACTTTTTCATCATACAATAAAAATCCACCATCAAAAATTTCATGGAGGTATTATTTAGCAAGGTATTATTTTGAAATATTTCATTTTTATAACAACTCATTAAATTTCCATGAAAAAATTGAAGTCCACCTACTTTTTTGTTATACTAGGCTAGGCAACCAATTAATATTCATAGAATTTAAAGGTTAGGTGATGATTACATACATTTATCAATGCTTTAATGGTTTAAAATACAGAAAGAAAATGAGAAAAGAGGGTATCCAGATGAAAAGAATTTTTAAGTTACTTATGATTATGACGCTGGTTGTTAGTACATTACAACAACCCATTTCCACGATAGCTGCAACCAATGGATTGGTTTTTCTATATGAAACAAAAGAGACTAAAACTGTAACTTCAGGCCTAACCTATGAACGGAAATTGAAGCTTACAAATTCGGGTTGGGTAGATATTCATGTATTGAAAATGGACTTAACGAATAAAAATGTAGATCTAGATGTGATTCGTTCAGTTAAAGACTGGGGTAAAAAGACTACACTTACAAATATAATGTCTGAAAACAATTCCTTAGCAGCTGTAAATGCATCATTTTTTGATACTGCAAGTAATCCAAGTGATATTATTGGAGTTGAGTTTGAGAATGGTAAATATTCATATATTCAAGAGAACTATAATAAAACAACACTTGGTGCAGCATCTATGATGATGACACCACTTGGTGAAATCAATTTCAGTTATTTTAGTGGAAACATTACCGTGAAAAGTGGAGGATATAAAGGCATTTACATTACTTCCATTAATGGCATGAATGATTTTGTGAACTCTGTTATTATCAATAGGAATGCAATGGTAGATTCCACCCAGATTGAGAGTAAAGGAAGACTTTATAAAATTGTAGTAGATAATGGGGTAGTTACTGAGGTTGTAGAACCAAAAGTAGTTGCCATCATTCCGGAGAATGGATATATCATTACCGTAAATGAAACCCTTAAAGATAAAATTATACCATTTTATCAACCAGGTACTACAGTTACAATGGAAATTAAAAACAATTTTGGTGATAAAATATACGATGCCATCCTTAGTGGTGGCGGTAAAATTCTAAAAGATGGTCAAATCGTTCAAGATGGTATGATCGTTCAACCTACTGTTAGACATCCAAGAACAGCAATTGGAACAACCAAGGATGGCCGTTACTTAATTGCTATGGTTGTGGATGGAAGAGGTATCAGTATTGGCGCTACGCATAAAGAATTGGCAAAATATTTACTTGAATATGATACTTATAATGCAATACATATGGATGGTGGAGGTTCAAGTACAATTGCCGCTAGAGAAGGTACAACCAATTCAGTTGAAGTGAAAAATGATCCTTCAGATGGTAGCCAAAGGAAGGTTGTAAATGGCCTAGGATTTATTTCAACAGCTCCTATTGGAACCCTTAAGACACTAGAAATAGTAGCTCCTTCAGCTAGGGTATTTAAAAATTCTCCAATCACATATAAGGTTGTAGGATATGATGAATATGAAAATCCAGTAGCAATTGATGCGTCTAACCTAGTTTGGAGCAATCAAACAGTTGAGGGAAGTTGGGCAGGGTCGACTTTTACACCTACCAATGGTGGAGAAGGAACAATTACTTGCTTTTATAATGAAGTCTCTGCAAATGTAAAATTAACAAGTGTCGATTCGTATATTGACTTAGACATTGAACCAAAGGTTCTGTATGTAAATCAAGGAAAATCAGCTACCTTTAATGTAGTTGGGACAGATACGGAAGGATTTAAGGGTAATGTAAATTCTTCTGACATTACGTGGCAAATAGATGATAAAGAGCTTGGAAGCTTTAACAACGGTGTATTTATTGCTGGTACAAAAAGCGGAATAGGTAAAGTAACGCTGAATGTAGCAGGCATTCAATTAAATGCGACAGTAGTAGTTGGTTCAACGACTGAAACAAAAACCTCTTTTGAGACAGGTGATGTGACAACCTTGAATTATCCTGAAACAGCAATAGGTACAGCACAAAAAAGTACGGAGATGGTCCTTGATGGAAGTCAGTCAGTAAAGATTTCTTATAATTTACCACAATCTGAGGTTACTCAGGCGGTTTATGCGGTATTTAATGACATCATAATAGCAGATAATTCCGAGAAATCCTTAGGATTAAATGTATATGGTAATAACAGTAATCTGCTTCTTAAAGGAAAGCTCGTTGACGCTAATAATAATGCTTTCAACATAGCCTTTTCCAACGGAATTGATTTTAGCGGTTGGAAGAAGCTTGAAGCTAGCTTGCCAGAAGGTATGGCATATCCTGTGAAGCTGGAACGTATTTATATTGCGTCATTGAAGAATACAGAGGCACTAAATGGAGCAGTATATGTAGATTTATTAACGGTGAATAAGGCTTTGAATACGACTAGTATAAAAGCTGATATGGTAGACTTACCTATAAATGATCCGTTATATTTAAATACTGTAGGTAACTACACATTTAAAGCTTCTGTAGTTGGTGCAACAAGTGGAGCTAATAGATTATTAGATAAAGTGGTACAAAATGAGTTTATTGAAATGGTCAATAAATCCAATCTTGCTATTTTTGCAGGCAATACGAAAGTAAATTCACAGTTTATTACTACAAAGAGTATACTTTGGAACAACAAGTATAGTAATAGCAGCTATGAAGATTTAAAGGTCTTTACCTTAGCTACGGGTTCAGGTGGTATCATTGATTCAGATTACACACAATGGACGAAGCTACAAAGTGACTTAAAAAACACCCCACAAAACAATATAATCATTGTGGCAAATGAGAATCCAATTGAAAAGGGTGGCTTTGAGGATGAAAGAGAAGGCCAAGCACTACACACAATCTTAAAAGATTATCAAAAGCTTACAGGTAAAAACATTTATTATATTAACGCAAGTGGATCTAAGTTTAAAGTGAATTACTATGAAGGAATCAGATATATGGATATCAACGGTTTGACATATAATAGCAGTGCTAACAAAGTTGACCTAAACAATTCCTTTTATTTATTAAACTTTTATATGGTAAGTGGAAAGCTATATTATAATTATGAAAATGTTTATCCATTGGTAAAAATTAAATAAAAATGGATCAGCCCTATTCTTTAGGGCTGATCTAATTTATTGTTGATAATATGATAGGAAAAGCGTATAATGCAAAATAGAGTATTTCTACGAAATGAAACAATGTTCGAGATTTTGGGATAAAAGAGGATGCGCTACATGACAAATTTTTTAATAACGGGATATTATGGGTTTTTGAATTCCGGAGATGATGCTATTTTAACATCAATGTGTGAGGGCATTATACGTTTAGGAATACCAACTAAAACTACCATTCTATCCAATAATCCAATGGCAACTGAGGAAGAGTATGGCGTACATGCCACTTACCGATTTAATCTTTTAGCAGTCATAAAAGAAATTAAAAATACAGATATTTTGCTAATGGGTGGAGGCAGTCTTTTGCAAGATCGTACAAGCACACGCTCATTAATGTATTATTTGAGTATTTTATGGTTAGCTAAACTTTTCAAAAAAAAATGTATGATTTATGCGAATGGCATAGGTCCTATTAGACGAAAAATGAATAGATTCTTTACTAAGCTGATGGTGAACAGGGTGGACATTATTACACTAAGGGAACACTTATCGGTAAAAGAGCTTGAAAAAATGGGTATAACGAAGCCTTTAATTAAAGTTACAGCGGACCCTGTATTTAGCCTTGACCTAAAAGCAGTATCAGTGAAAGAAATATTAGAGCAAGAAAATGTCGATGCATCAAAGCCGTTGGTTGGAGTTTTATTTAGAGATTGGAAAGACAAAGAAAATTACGTTATTAAGATGGCAAAGATATGTGATTATGTAGTTGAAGAGCTTAAAATGACTATATTATTTATACCTATGAAATATCCTACTGATATTGCGATATCTAATAAAATAGCAGAGAAAATGCATTGCGAAAGCTATACATTGAGAAAAAATTATGATGTTAATACGATTATTGGCATTATTGGGGAAACAAAATTTGTGCTCAGTATGAGACTTCATGCACTTTTGTATGCAGCTTTAAAAAGCGTGCCAATGATTGGGTTTATATATGATCCAAAGGTCAAGTATTTTCTTAAGGAACTAAAAATGTATACGATTGAAGATATCGAGGATTTTACTTTTGAGAGCGTAAAATATCATATCGATGAAATCATGAACCATTATCAAGAAATTCAAGAGAATATTCTAAAGGAAGTTACCATTCTCACTGCGAAGGCTAGTGAAAATGAAACATATTTGAAACAGTTAGTTCAACAGTAAAATGTTATCGTAAATGAAAGGAAGTTTATAATGTCAGAAAAATTAAAAAAGATATTTGCAAATGAAAAATTTAAGAAATTCTGTGTTGTAATATTTTTTCTTACGTGGGTTGGAAGTCTAACTCTTAAGGCATTATATGTACAATTTTCTATTAAGATAAACAAAGCTCCAGTGTTGACTTTAGACAATATGACAATGGGACTTACACTTATGTTTACGATTGCCATTATTGGTGGAATTGTTATTATCATTTCAGGTAAGAGATTCAAAGCTTCCTTAATTGCGTTGGATTTGATTTTAACACTTGTATTTTTAGCTGACATGCTATATGGACGTTATTATTACAATCCGATCACTGTACCAATATTAAAGCAAATTGCTTTTTTAGATGATGTAAAAGAAAGTACCTCATCTTTATTTCAAATGAGAGATTTATTAATGTTTGCTGATCTTATTGTATTGGTGCTAATAGGTATTTATGTTAAAAAGCTTAAGAGAATAAAACCGTTTTATGTGCAAATGATAGTTGGAATTTCAATTATTTTAGTAAGTGTTATTGGCATTAAAATTAAATATGATCATGTTGATACAACAAAGTTTGCTTATGAGCGTAAATATATTGGAAGAGATTTGGGATTGATTTATTATCATTTTTATGATGTGAAAACAGCAATTGCAAAATCAATAGATGCGGGTAAGGAATTAACAAAAGAGCAAGTAGAGCTTATTGAAAGCGTAAACGTGGCCGGACTCCGAACAGACAATCCATATACGAATATTGGCGAAGGCAAGAACGTTATTGTTATACAACTTGAAGCCTTTCAGAATTTTCTGATTGATTTAGAAGTAGATGGACAAGAGGTAACTCCTTTTTTAAACAGCTTAAAAGAGAAAAGTATTTATATGTCAAATTATTTCATTGAAACTGCGGGTGGAAATACTGTTGATGCGGAGTTGTTAACAAACACCTCTATGCTACCAACCTATGGTGGTTCAGCCTATTATGAGTTTCCAAGTAATACATATATAACCTTGCCGAATAAGCTTAAGGAAAAAGGCTATTCAGTAAATTCTTATCATGGCTATGAAGCAAGCTTTTGGAATAGAGAGGTAATGCACAAGACTTTGGGCTTTGATCGTTTTTATAGTTTAGATGACTTTGATATGACAGAAAAAGTTGGATGGGCAATAAGTGATCGAGTGTTTTTACAACAGTCCCTTGATTTTGCACTAGAGGCTAGTCAAGAAAAACCTTTTTATGCTTTTATGGCTACATTATCTTCTCATCATCCTTATGATGCTTTTTATTCAGGGCCCTTTACACAAAAAGAAGGTGAATCCCAGGAAATGTTAAGAAGATATATGAACGCTGGTAATTATGTAGATTCTGCCTTGAAAGAATTCTTTGAGTATCTAAAAGAAAAAGGCGTTTATGAGGATACTATAGTTGTAATTTATGGTGATCATGCTGGACTGTTTAATGATGAAGCAAAGATGACTTGTGAATATTTTGGACTTGAATATAATCCATATCAATGGCAAAAATACGAGGAGATTCCTCTATTTATACATATTCCAGGGCTTTTGGAGCCTTTAACCTCTGATAAGGCGTGTGGTCAATCTGATATTCTCCCAACCCTAGCAAATATTATGGGTTTTGACTTGGAGTATACGATGAGTCAAGATATATTGGATCCGAATTACATGGGAAGTGCGTTGAGACGTAACAGTAACGTTATAACGAACGAATATGTTTATATTGCACAGGAAGAAACGTTATATGATTTTGAGACAGGGAAAGTACTTGATAAAAGTCAATATATGGATGAAATTAACAAGTATTATGATCAGCTATTAGCACAAGATTTGATTTATAAGAGTGATTATTTTGGAAAGTCAAAGAAGGAGTAACCAGTAAATGAGTACTAAAAGAAAAGATCATGCAATTAATATCATAATGGTCATTATTGGTTTAACCTTGTTTTCAAAAGTAATTGGATTTGCTAGAGACGCTGTAATGGGGAGTATTTTTGGCACTGGCATGGAATCTGATGCATATTTAATAGGACTTGGTATCACAACTATTATTTTTCTTAGTCTGGGAACGGGAATTGCAACATCGATAATACCTATATCTGTAAAACTAGAAAAAAGCAAAGATAAGAATAAGGTGCTTAGTGGAATTTTTAATTGTGTTCTTTTGATTTCAGGTATAATAACAGTGTTATGTTTTATCTTTACACCAGAAATATTACATGTTTTTGCAGGAGGTTTTGAGGGCGAGAAGCTTGCCTTAACGATCAAATTGACTCGTATTATGATTCCAACGGTGTTTTTTATAGCAGTAGCCTATTTGTATGTTGGATTATTACAGGCACATGAACACTATCTTCTACCCGCAATCATCAGCTTTCCATATAATCTTATTGCGATTGGTTACTTAATTGTTGGTGTCAATGGATATGGAATTGTTGGCCTTGCAGTAGCTACTACGATTGGATGGTTTCTACAGATGGTTATTCAAATTCCAAAGGTGCATCAAGTTACGGGTTTTAAATATTCCTTGCAAATTGATTTTAAGAATTCATACGTAAAGGAATTTTTAGTTGGAATTGTATCAATCTCAATTATTGCGGCAACGCAACAGATCACATATTTATCTGATAATACGATGGCATCTCATTTTGGAGATGGAAAGGTTACGACTCTTTATTATTCTAATATGCTGTTTTTAGCTATTGTTACTACAGCTGTTTATGGAATTACATCTGTAATGTTCCCGAAGTTTAACAAGAAGTTTGCAGAACTGGATAAGAGCGCATTTTTTTCTGCAATTAATTCTGTATTAAAAGGCATTATTCTATTGTTAGCACCTGTTTCAGTCGGATTAGCATTGGTTAGTGAGAATGCGATTGGAATTATATTAATGAGAGGTGAATTCACCTTTGAAGATGTAAAAATGACATCACTATTGCTTATTGGCTATGCAAGCTATATGATTGCCTTTGGTATTTGGGATGTTTTAAATAAAGCATTTTATACAATGGGAAACAAAAAGGTACCAATGATGATTAGTGTAATAATCATTGGCTCTAATTATATACTAAATCTTCTGTGTGTAAAGAAATTTGGTATAGTTGGTATTCCTATTGCAACCTCTATCGCTTTTTACATCGGTGTTTGCATTAGTTGTTTGTTTTTCAAGAGAAGTGAAGGCGAGCTTGATGTTATTGGGATGATAATTGTAGGAATGAAAGCATTGATTTCTGTATTTGTAATGGCCATTACTATCTTGGGGGTTAACAGTATTTGGAACCAAGCCTTTCAATCAACGCATATCTTGATGAAACTAGTAAATGTTATTTTAGATGTTGGTATTGGTATGGCGATTTATTTATTAGGACTATTGATTTTAAGGGAAAAAAACATACTAGATTTCATTCATGCTTTTAAAATGAAAAAAAAGAAGAAAGGTGATCATGAATATGAATAAAAAAATTACAAAAATAGCAGTGATATTGTTTATCGTTCTCTCTGTTATAACTGTAGGCATAATTGCCTTTTTGAGGATGAACGTTGAGCGTAAAAACAATTCGGTTGAAATGATTATTGAATACCAAGAGTTGAAAAAATTAGCGGCTCAATCTGACTTAAGTATTGAACAATGGATGATAGAGTATAAAAGTATGGGTATGAATTCTGTTGCTATAATGGAAGAAACATTACTTCGGTATGCAAGTGATCGAGGGATTACTTATAATGTTGCGAAACAGCTTTTTAATGAAGGGGATTGGGAACAGCTATATCCAGAAGAAGTGATTACCCGATTACAACAAGGTAGTGAATATAACTTGATTATTGAAGCAGGTTCAGAGCAAGAATTTAATACTATGGTGCGCGGATTATCTCATTATGAAGGAATAAAGTTCTGGAGCAAATCAATTGACTCAGATTATTATATTATTGTTGAGCAAACTGAAAAAGATCTCTTGTATGCTGATTCCAATGATATTATTAGTTCTTCGGGTCGTATAATAGGAAAAAATAAATTTATTTATGGCTCACAGGTGCTTTATGCTCCGATAGGATTTGATGAAGAAAAGATTAGGTTAATTGAAGAGAGTGGCTTAAAACTAGTGCTCCGACCAGTTAATTATGATAAAGATCCAATGGGTGCATGGAATCTATATAAATCAGAAATTGCAAAATATGGTACCGGTAGTGGATTGCTTCTATTTGATGGTGAAGGTGTTGTTGGGTTTGGTTCAGAAAACGATGTATATCTATCTGCGATTCAAGATTTTGTGAATCAGTATGATGTAAATGTTGTAATTCTTGAAACGATAGAGCAACGTAAATATGTTGAAACGAAAGGGTTGCCACCAGTAGTTGCGAGCCTATCTAAAGACCATCTTGTTAGATTGTTTAATATTTGGGATTTCGTTGCAAAAAGATATCAATATAATGCGTATTATACGGGTGGAGAAGAGATAGGAAACTGTATTTATAGAGCAGTTACAGAGAGAAATATTAGAGCAATCTATTTTAGACCATTTATACAATTTAATGGTAATTATGTTACAAAAGTAGAAGATTATAAAAATATGTTTGAAGGCTTGGAGATACGCTTGGCCGAACATGGTTATCATTATGGCGATGCATCAACCATTGAAGAATTTACGCTTCCTATGCTAGTAAAGATGTTGCTTACCTTTCAAATAGCATTGTTTGGTTTAATATTAATCAATATTGTTGTAGGTTATATGAAATCAAAATATAATATTGTGTTCATTGCACTAGCCGCACTTGGAAGTGTAACAGCTCATTGTATTGCACCCAATATGGCGATATCTCTTACTGCATTGGCGGCTGCAATTGTATTTTCAACATTAAGTGTAGTGTATTTTATGCATTGCTATTTGTTAAATCCAAAAGGAACAAAGATTCTTATAGCCATAAAGGGTTTGGTATTATCATCAATGATTTCTCTATTTGGCGCCCTATACATTGGAAGTGTTATGGCTGATACAGAATTTTTTCTAGAACTCAAGCTTTTTACAGGAGTAAAAGCAAGTTTATTGTTGCCAATTGTAACGATTATGCTTATAGTGGTAATTTACTACATTAAAGAAGTGGCACAAATTAAGGGAAAAAGCTTCATCAATGAATTTGTACAAACAAGCCAATCCTTTTTAAACGGGAGTGTCAAAATAAAGTATGGTATTGTATTGTTTGCAATCGCAATTGTAGGTTATATTTATCTTGCTAGAACAGGGAACGAATCAAGTTTAGAGCCGTCCACCTATGAAATAATGTTAAGGAATTTCTTAGAAGAAGTACTGTTGGCGAGACCAAGAACGAAAGAATTTATGCTAGCATTTCCGTCGATGATCATTGGAGTCTGCTGTGCAGGGAATGCTTTTGTTAAAAAAGATATTTTTAATAAGTATTTATATATACTTGTATTTGCTGTTGTTGCAATTGTAGGTCAATCGTCTATTACCAATACCTTTTCACATATTAGGACACCTTTATATTTGTCATTGGTTAGAACTGGATATTCGGTTGTGTTTGGTATGTTGATTGGAATAATTCTTGTCGGTATCCTTAAAGTGTTAGAAATAATATTCAAAAGAATTATGAACTTAGAAGTTTTCAAAGATTTGAAAGGTTAGAACGTTGTTAATTTAATCACGAAGTAGTAAATAAAATACCCCCTTATAGAAATACATTTTTGTTTCATGTATTTATTATAAGGGGGTTTGTTTAGCCAAGGTTACAAAACCTCCGCATTCGCTACAGTTTCGTAACCGAATGCAAGCTTCGCTTCCATTCGGTTTAATTATTTAACGAATCTTATGATTAGAGGATATTGATATACTTCGCCACCAAAGGCTTTGATTGTTGCTATGATACTTACTACCAATGAGAAAATTCCAATTGCAACAAACAGTACAATACCAATGAGAATAATACATAATATGCCTGCAACTGCCGAGTAAATAATAAGGCTAATAACAAAGTTTAAGTATTCTTTTCCTACTTCATCTACAAATACAGATTCATCTTTTTTTACTGCCCAAAGTATAATCGAAACAATTGAGAATCCAAAAATACCAAGTAATGGAATTAAACCGCCTATCGTTTTATCGTCCTGTGTCAATGTTAACACTCCTTTAATAATTGTTTCTTTTAGTGTATAAGACATTGCATTTTTTGTCAACTTATTTAATATTTTGGACAAACCCTTATTATAATCATTTATCAAGAGATTTATTAGGATAAGATTTAATAGAAAGATTATCTGTATAATGTTATAATATATCAACAAGAAATATCAAGTAAGAAATTGTGAAAGGAATTGGCATATGATTCATACATTGGCATTGACGAAGGATATGAAGTTGATAGAAGATCTTGAACTAAGCGAACTAGACAATGAAAATATAGAGTGGTATTGGGTGGATTTTGATTGCCCGAATAAAGATGAGGCCATGCTGTTAGATACTCATTTTCATTTTCATCCACTTGCCATTGAAGATTGTATGTATTTACTACAGAGGCCAAAGATTGATAGCTATGATGATTATATTTTTTTCGTTTTTCAAGCACTAAAGGAAGATGATTTAGAACCGATTGAATTAGATTTGTTCCTTGGTAGTAATTACGCGGTCACATTTCATAATATTCACTTAAGTCATATTGATGTAATAGATTTAAAGATTAAATCAGATGATAGAATATGGTCAGAGGGTAGCTTGGCAATCTGTTATCATATTTTAAATAAGATAGTAGAGGATTACTTTCCAGTAGTTTATAGATTAGAGGATGTAATAGATGAGATTGAAGCCAATGTGGAAAAAGCTACAACAATTAAGCTCTTAGATAAGATATTTGATGTGCGTTCAGACCTTTTAATCGTTCTGAGAATTGTGAATCAAATGGAAGAGTTATTATATAGAATTCTGGCCTCTGAAAATCTCAAGAAAAAACACCTGTATTTTTCCGATATTCACGATCATCTATTAAAGCTTAAGGAAATGATTGAATCTTCACAAGCGATATCCTCTGAAATAAGAGATAGTTATATTTCTTATAATTCGTATCGTATGAATAAGAATATGATGCTATTAACAGTTATTACTGCAATTTTTATCCCGTTAACATTTATTGTTGGTGTTTATGGAATGAATTTTAAGTATATGCCAGAGCTTGAAATGAAGTCTGGATATTTTATTGTATTGGGAGGAATGTTGGTTATTGTTGTTCTAATGATCATTTGGTTTAAAATGAAAGGTTGGTTTGATATAGATAAGTAAGTGAGAGTGATATGATTTTTTGTTAATGAAAAGGATTGTTATTTAATATATTATATTATAAAGACCATAAGTAGGGGGAAGACCTTTCATAGGTCGTAATGAATGTATAATATATTTTATATGCTTTTTCTAACTCGATATATCGGAAACAAAAATGGAAAAGTGCAAAAGTCTAGTTATGATATCAGAACAAAGCAAGTTCAAGAAGAACACTTGAAAGAAGAAACAGAAAAATATAAATTGGATTTACATATACCAGTAATACTAGGTATAGAAAATAAACAACTAGAAAAACAAGTTATAGATGACATAGACAAAGATAAAAACAACTTTGTCAAAGAGCTCAAACAGGCAACCAATGAGTATATGACACCAAATATTCCATATTTTTTGGAATCTAGTTATAACATTTATAATCACGATTTTAACATTCTTAGCTTTTGTATTTTGTATAGCAATTATTACGGTGGAGCACATCCAATGAGTCATAAAATATGTTATAATTATGATATTAAATTAGGAAAAAGAATCATGCTTAAGGATTTGTTTAACAATGAATTGTATAAAAGCTTTATCAATAAGGAAATTGAAAAGCAAATCATAAACCGCAATGAGGTAGTAGGTTATGAAGTAATCAATGCTTTTAAAGGCATTCATGATAACCAGAAATTTTACATTAAGAATCGTGAGTTGGTGATTTATTTCGATCTATATGATATTGCACCATATGTAGCAGGTATTATTGAATTTACAATGCCAAAGGAAATTTTTTAATAAGTCTATGCTAAATCATTCAGGAGGACTACTAATGAACAATTTTTATGAAAACCTAGTTAAGGTTTATGAGCTTTTAAACAAAGGGGTAGATATCGAACATATACTAGACCTTATTTTTGATTCTTTCAAAGAATATCTGCCGTATAATCGAATTGGACTCGCGTTATTAGACCTAAATGGCTTGATTTATTCCTATGCTTTAAGTAGCGACAACAAGCCTTTATTGAATATAGGATATTCAAAAAATATCATTGAAAGCTCTTTGAACGATGTCGTTCTTAGCAAACAACCAAGAATTATTAATGACTACAATGATTACATAGTTGAAAACCCTAATTCCGGATCTACTAAGCTTATGATTAAGGAAGGTCTTTTATCGAGCATTGCGTATCCTCTGATTACGAATGAAGAATGTATTGGTGTAATTATTTTTTCAAGCTCAATATCAAATGCTTTCAACGAAAGTCATTTGCATTATGTAAAAATATTATCTGAAAATATTTCGATTGGTCTTGAAAGGAAGCTATTTGCAGAAGATATCATCTTAGCATCAATAACAGGTTTTGCTAAGCTTGTAGAGGCAAAAGATTGCGAAATAGGAACGCATCTTGAAAGGATGCAGAGTTACTCAAAGTTAATTGCCAAGAGTCTCTCTACATCAAAAAAATATAAGGATATCATAAGTTTTAGATACTTAGATAATATTTATAAATTCAGCCCACTTCACGATATAGGGAAAGTTGGAATAGCAGATGGAATTCTATTAAAACCAGGGAAATTATCAAAAGAAGAATTCGAAGTCATGAAGATGCATACTACGATCGGCGCAGATATATTAAAGAAATCGAATTATAGTAAATTCGGGAAAGAAAGACACTTTTTTGACATGGGTATACAAATTGCATTATCTCATCATGAAAGATATAATGGAAAGGGTTATCCATATGGATTATCCGGTAAAAATATTCCGCTGGCAGCAAGGATTGTAATTGTTGCGGATGTACTTGACGCATTAACTTCGAAACGTGTTTACAAGCACGCCTTTGATATTGATTCTTCTTTACAGTTTATTAAGGATGAAAGTGGTCAAATGTTTGATCCAGATATCGTAAGGTCGTTATTTGATATTCAACATGAAATATTAGAGGTTTACGAACAATATAAGGAAAAGATTGACTTAAGTAATATATAAAGAAGAATTACATATATGGAAGTAATGTTAAGAGAAACAGAGATAAAAATGAATTTTAAAGGGATATACTGTGTTTGGTATATCCCTTTTATCATTTGAGAATTATATAACCAATGCGGCGGTTTTGTAACATTGAGTAAAAGATTATTCGAATTCATATTATAATTTAGGAGAATAGCAAATTATGAAAAAAGTTCTGACAATAGCTGGATCTGATTGTAGTGGTGGCGCTGGTATTCAAGCAGATATTAAGACGATTACAGCTCATAAAATGTATGCAATGAGTGCGATTACCGCATTAACAGCTCAAAATACCACAGGTATTTATGGAGTTATGGAAGTTACCACTGAATTAGTTGAAAAGCAATTAGACTGTATTTTCAATGATATATATCCAGATGCAATAAAAATTGGCATGGTATCCTCAATTGAGATAATTGAAGTAATTGCTAAAAAACTTGTAGATTATAATGCCAAAAACATCGTAATTGATCCAGTGATGTTTTCTACCAGTGGGCATGCATTAATGAGTAAAGATGCGATGTCAATTCTAATAACAAAGCTTTTACCCTTAGCAAATATCATTACTCCTAATATTGATGAGGCAAAATATCTATCTGGATTATTAACAATATCAACTACACAGGATATGTTACTGGCAGCAGAGATGATATCTAAAAATATAAAAGGGTGGGTATTGATTAAAGGAGGACATTTGGAGCATGCAGCAGATGACTTACTATTTAAAGATGGAGAAGCTATCTGGTTTGAGGGAGTAAAGATTGATAATGCCAACACGCATGGAACTGGATGTACGCTATCTTCTTCAATAGCATGTAATCTTGCTAATGGACATACTATTGAAAAAAGTATTGCGAAGGCTAAAGGATATATTACAGGTGCGTTAAAAGCGCAACTTAACTTGGGAAGGGGAAATGGACCATTAAACCATTGCTATTTACTGTAAGTATCATTTTAGTTACATAAAACTTGTAACTGAAGAGTGACCATGCTAAAATGTGATTGTAGCAATGCATTAAGGTAACGGATTAAATGCATGATTTTCATGCTCTTTAAAGACAAATCCTAAAAGGAGTCATAAGCGTATGAATATTAATTTTAGCAATCAAATGTCACCAATGACTCTTCGAATTAAAGACTCAGAAAAGGAAAGGTCATATCAATATAATTGTATCTCTAGTTCTCTTTTGTGGTTTAGATTAGCAATTATTTTAGGTGTTACTATATATTTAAGCTTTTGCATTGTTGATTATTATCTGTTTAATTCATTATTACTAGCCTTTCTCAAAATTCGTTTATATATTGTTATACCCATTATCTTTATATCTTTTATTCTAACTTATTGGAGTAAGTATCCAAAGTATGCACAATGGATTAATGTATTTACTATTTTTGTTTCAGGTGCAGGTATTATTGGAATGGCTATTGTCGGTCGTGATCACCCAGAAATATCTCGAAGCTATGCAGGATTGGTTCCATATTTTTTGTATATATATGCTTTTTTAAGAATAAGATTCGTGTATGGAACCATTGTTGGAACAAGCTTATATATTTCTTATGTATTAGTTGAGTGGCATATTTTAAAAACACCCTTTCCTATATTTATTGCAAATTCGTTCTATATGGGAGCATCAAATTTTGCAGGTATATGTGTTTCCTATCTTTTAGAATATCAAGGTAAGAAGGAATACCTTCTGCAAGATAGACTAGAAGAGATTACAATGACAGATGCAATGACGGGGCTACATAATAGATACTATTATAACAAGATTTGCATTAAGGATATTCGAAAATTTCTTGGTCACATCTCAGGCGATTCATTTAGAGAAAAACGTGCTCAGGATATCACTATTTCAAATTATGGTATTATACTGATGGATATAGATCATTTTAAAGAAATAAATGATACATATGGACATGATGTTGGGGACTTGGTTTTAGTAGAAGTTGCGAAGCTACTTAAAGATTATGTTAGGGAAAGTGATGATGTATTGCGTTGGGGTGGAGAAGAATTCTTAATCATTCTGAAATCAACACAATATAATTTTATAAGTGAGTTTGTTCAGAATGTTGGAAGCTGTATTGAAAAGCAGGGATTTCATTTATCAAATGGTATGACCATCCAAACAAGATGTTCAATTGGGTTCTTATCCATACCATTTGGAGATGTTGGTAACGTCGATACGCTGATAAAATATGCAGATTTAGCACTATATAAAGCAAAAAATTCAGGTAGAAACAAGGCCTATCAAGCAATATTTGTTAAAGATGCGTATGAATTTGTTGAAGTTAGTTGGAATGAGCGTATTAATGAGTAGTCACTGTAAATAATCAGATAGTTTATACCTGCTAACAAAGAAAACATAACAGTCATTTTAATAAATTTGACTTACCGATGGTAGATTCAAATTATATATTAAATTACATTGAATTAACTAAGATAGAGCTAGTTGAGGTTTTTATTAATTACCTTGATTGGCTTTATTAAGTTATTGGGTATTGACTTTGCGACTGGGTGGTCGTATAATTGAATTAGAGATGCGACCAGGTGGTCATAACTTGTATAAATATTGACTAGGAGATGATACGATTGCCGAAGAAATCTTTCGAAAAACTATCAGAAGAAAAGAAAAGTACTATTATAAATGCAGCTTTGGCTGAGTTTGGAAGCCATTCGTATCATGATAGTAGCCTAAATAACATCGTTAAGATAACTAAAATACCTAAGGGAAGCATTTATCAATATTTTGAAGATAAACTGGATTTATACAAATATATTTTAATGTTAGCTACCAATGAAAAAATCTGTTTTTTTACTAAGGAAGCGGAGATTTCAAAGGAACTGTCAATATTTGAACTCGTTAAGATGCTTTTTAGAAAAGGTATACAATTTGCTTCTATGCATCCTCAGTTTGCAGCGGTAGGGAATCAATTTGCAAAGGAAACCAACGAAAAACTTAAAAAAGAAATTTTGCAAGGAGCAAATGAATCAGGAGAAAGCTTTTTTACAGGGTTAGTGGAAGCGGCAAAGTTAAAGGGTGATATTGACAATAAGCTTAATACAAAAGCCTGTGTTCAAATGTTTATGACTTTAAATCAAGCAGTTCTTGATGAGATGCTAAAGAATTTTGAAATAGAAACAATAGGATTACATGAAGAAGAAATGTATGAATGGGTGGATCAATTGCTTGATATCTTGATAAATGGAATGAAATCAAACTAGATTGAATGATCGGAGGGGTTGGATTATGAAGCTTTTTTTACAGAAAAACGATAAGAAAATTGCTATCATTTTTTTGATTTTTACCCTAGGCTTTTTAGTGCTATTTTTAACGAATCAAGAGTTTGTTGATTGGGCATATAGTAGACATCAAAATATTTTGAGTTGGTATATAAGACCATTGTTTATAATTCCTATTTGTTGGTTTGCCTATAAGAAGAATTGGAGCGGCATATCAATAACAATATTTGCACTTTTCACTAGTATGTTTTGGTTCAATACGCCAGTAGAAGTTTCACCTGCTGTAGAAGAATTTTTAGCCTTTGAGAAGGAATATACTTTTGGTGATTGGAATTTTCAAAAGATATTCCTAAGTTTATCGATACCTTTGTTTATGTATTTACTAATAATTGCATTTTGGAAGAGAAAGTTAAAATATGGAGTTGCAGTAATTATTGGTGCAGCTGTACTGAAAGTTATTTGGAGCTTGGTTTTCGCAGGCGAATCAGGAGCTTCAATTATTAAGCCGGCAGTGACTGGACTAGTTATATGCCTGGGAGTAGTATATATTTTTGTAAGAAAGAAAAAGAAGAGCTAATCATATATAAATTAAAATAGTCAGTAATTTAAAGCAGAATATTCTTTATAGTACTGACTAGCTCTTGTTTTCACTGCGTTTATGTATATAGTTGCGCTGTCATTGTATGCTTGCTAAAAATGTTGTGAACTATACTTTAATGTGGGGCGGTGTTTTTTGTTATTACAAAAGAGAACAGGTGAGCAAATGAGCGCACCTGTTCTTTTAATTGGGGTATAGGTATCCTCAAAAGCAAATAACAACTCTATTTCTTAACACTAATCCATATCCATAAAAACATCTCCAGCTTCAATTATCGCGTATTCATTCAAAGCTTAAGAACTGATAAATAAGAATTGTTTTCACAATTTATACCTGTTTTTATTATTTAATATTGCACAGACTAAAATATGTTCTAATAACATTTTAGTTATAAAAGAAATTATCCGATAATAAAATATGTGGTTCGCCCTCATGAACCATTATTAGTGTATTATTTTATGAAATGGTATATTTTAATAGGACATTTAGTCGACGGTTACCATTGCCTGTAAATTACACAATTATCACATGTGATTAGGTAGGATGATAAAAATGACAATTCGAATTATTGTGAAAGAAATACGTTTGAAAAAAGATTTGTCTTTAAGAGATTTAGAAAAAAAATGCGGTATAGCAAAATCTACACTTTCTAACATTGAGAATAATAATACTGATGCTAAGGTGTCAACACTTTGTAAAATAGCAAAGGGTATTGGGTGTTCCTTAGACGAATTAGTGAAATACTGAATAATACGAGCTCTTATAAACCTAAAACTTTGCATTGGAATTGAATGCATTGTTTATATGCGTAGTTGTAATTGGGGGTGAAGGCTATAATTGGTATAGAATACATACGAGGATTGTCTGTTGACAAACTTGCAAAAGTACTAATTAGAAGCTGCCCATCGGATATTGGTTTAAAGAATCTTGATCAATGTCCAATTGTTAAATGTACTATATGTTGGATTAATGCATTGGAAAGTGAAGTCGATGAAGAAGCAATTAGGTGTTTGATACAGGTATATGAGGATATTTAGTCCTATTGATGATAACCTAAAGCAAAGAAAAAAGATGGTACAAATTCATACCATCTCTCGCTATCCCTACACCTTAACTTTTACAGGCACTTGAATCTCAGTCAACCAATCTTCATTACTTTCCTTATTCCAAATACCATCGATAAAAGACTCTCGAGGAAAATCAAGAATATCATATTGATTTTCTTCGATCCATTTAAAAATATAAGAGTATGCATCCCTTAAGGTTTCATAGGGTCCCTTATGAAGTGCACATGCTGCTAGTGGTACTTCGGGGATAACTTTAAACTTAAGAATCTCCGTATCTTTCTTCATCTCTGAAATCGCTTCACAGATCTCCACATCAATATCATGTTCCTTATACTCACCATCATGATAAATATTAAAGCAATACTCGGGAACAGCGCATACACAACCTACATTTTCCATTTCTTTTGCCATCACATTTGGACACAAATCAAAAAACGTATCATAGCTAGGGACAATCTGGCGCATTGAAGCCACGATGACTTCCGGAAGTGGTTTAATAACTGTAGTATACATAGAAAATTCAGCTCCTTTCATTAAATTGAAATAACTTCGTATTTGCATCAGTTTAGACTGTTCTTCACCGATTTGATTTAAAATATCCTGTTCCTTGAGTTTTAAAAACAGCTCCAGTGACTCTGGATTATTGAGACTTGCTTTAATGTCATTGAGAGCAAGCCCCATTTGCTTTAAAGTTATGATTTTATGCAATCTGGGCAACTGATCCGACGTATAATATCGATAACCAGTGAATGGATCAACAAATTCAGGTTTAAGAAGTCCAATCTCATCATAGTGTCTGAGTGTTTTAGTTGTAATTTTATTAATGTTTGAAAACGTCCCTATAGAGAACATGAAATCACCGTCCTATTTCCTTAGTTAAGAACAGTATAAAGCTTACCCTAGGGGCAATGTCAACTACTATATCTAATCCCAACGAAAGAATTTAACGGAAAGACTTAAGCTAACAACTCCGACAACAATTAAAAGAAGAATGGAGATTACTAGATGATCAATCGGCTGACCTAAAGAAACGCCCTTTAATAGTTTAATCCCTTGAGTTAGTGGTAATACATTGGACACAGTTTGCAGACTTTTAGGTAATATTTCATAGGGTATTGTTGCTCCTGATAAAAAGAGCATTGGAAAGTAAATTATCGTACAGGTAAAATTAGCTGTTTTCATATTAGGAGCAAGGCTTGCAATCATTCCACCAAGAGAGAAAATTGCAAATGTAAGTAGGAAGTAAGCTAAAATAAAGTGGAAAATAGATCCAATCATATGGTATCCAAAAAAAACCTTTAGCACAAGCCAGACTCCAATAGCTGACACAATTGCAATGAATAGGCTAATCATAATTTGTGCTAATAGAAGCTGTAGCGGGCTGATAGGAGTCACTTTAAATCTTTTTAATATGTGTTTATGTCTATAATCTGCTAGATTAAGAGGTAAACCCATAAGACCACAAGCACAAATACCAATAGATATGAGCGCCCCAAAAGCTTGCTGATTTTTAGTAAAGACCGCACCTCCATAGGCTAGTTGATCTCCATTTATGAATCCTAGCAATAGTGCCATAGCCATTGGAAACAAGACTCCAAAGAAAATTGCTGAAAATTCTCTTGAAGCCAGTAACATTTCAGTTTTTAAAAGTGCTTTTAAAGATTTCATATTTTACATACCTCCTGTTCAGTAAAAAACAAATAAGCTTCTTCAAGGGTGCGTTGACCACTTGTGGTAATCACTCTATCAGGAGTGTCAAGTATGGTGGAGATCCCATTTTTCAAGATGCATATGCGGTCACAAAGATATTCAACTTCATCCATGTAATGTGAAGTTAAAAAAACTGTGACACCTTGATCTCTTAACATTTCAATATACTTCCAGATTTCTCTACGTGCTTTAGGATCTAAGCCAGTGGTTAATTCATCTAGAAATACGATCTCTGGCTCATGAATAAACGCTAGAAGGATGGATAACTTTTGCTTTTCACCACCAGATAATTCTGAGATGAAATGACTGTATTTATCTTTTAAGGATAAGGTAGTTAGAAGTTCCTTCCAATCCAGAGTGTGGGTATAAAAACTGGAAGTTAATTCGCAAATTTCTTTTACCTTAAGCCTGTCTTGATAATGTCCTTGTTGGAATTGAACGCCCACTTTTTCGAATAATTTCTTTCGATCCTTTTTAGGATCCATATCAAGTAATTGTATGGATCCTTCTTCATAATCCTTTGTTCCTAAAATACATTCAATGGTTGTTGATTTTCCTGCACCATTATGCCCAAGCAAACCGAAAATTTCGCCTTTTTGGATCTCTAGATTTAGATCTTTAACAGCCTGTAGGTCCTTATATGATTTTGAGAGTCTTTGAACAGTTAAAACAATTGGCTGGTTATTTTCAAACATATTTTACCTCCTATTCCTGATTATTTAGTTGCTTATTAGGAAGTATAAAGCTTTACCTAAGGTCAAAGTCAAGAGGTGAAATCATAAATTATTTTGGTCATTAAAATTTTTTTAATAATTGGAACGCCAACGGTGCTAATATCTTGATTAGTACCATAAGTTGCTTTATAATAACTTTAATGATCAATTTGTTAGAACTCAACAAATAAATGTATGCCAATCATAAATAAGGAGAAACAATAATGTCCAATATCCAAATAGTTACAGACAGCACAGCTTATATGCTACGAGAACAGGCGATAGAGAAAGAAATTGAAATAGTACCATTATCCGTTTACTTCAACGGTACGGTAACAAATGAAGGATTTCCAGGAGAGTTTAATGACTTCTTTGAAGCTTTAATGACCTCAAAAGATTTCCCCACTACATCTCAACCTTCGGCTGAAGCATTTAAAAGTGTTTATGAAAAAGCACTTGCCTGTGACAAGGAAGTCATAGTAATCGTAATCTCCTCAAAACTGAGTGGAACTTATAATAGTGCATCTGTTGCAGCAAAGATGGTTGATGAAAATCGTATATCGGTAATTGATTCAGAAACAACTGCATCTAACCTTAGAATCCTAGTAGAGCGAGCAAAAGAATTATCAGAAGAAGGAAAACCGAGAGAAGAGATTGTAAAAATAATCAATGAAGAAAAGAGTAGGATGAGTATTAATTTAACAGTGGATACCTTAGATTATCTAAAAAAAGGTGGAAGATTAACAGATATTCAGGCCTTTATTGGTTCGATTCTCAATATTAAACCTATCATTGCCCTTGTAGAAGGGAAACTTGTTCCAGTAGGTAAGGCAAGAGGGAAAAGTAAGGCAATTGATATGATGGTTTCAAATATTCCAATGGATGTGAAAATAATAAGTATTTGCCAAATATCTGCCCTGGAAGAAGCAGAACAGATAAAACATATACTGTCTTCAAAGTTTGCGCATGCGCATATAAACATAGATGATTTAGGTCCAGTCATTGGAGCTCATTTAGGACCTAAAGCTATAGGAATATGTTTTACTTGGTAAGATATTTAAACCGAATACGGAGGGTTAGTAACATTGGCTATTTAAGCTATATAAGAAAAAAAGGGAGGTAATATTGCATGAAGTCTTACAGAAAAGAATTGAATTTTAATATTCCAACAAGAAGAGGGTATGTAAATATTACCCAGCAGGTTCAACAATGTATTCATGAAAGTGGGGTTAAAGAAGGTCTTGTACTTGCAAATGCGATGAACATTACAGCAAGTGTTTTTATAAATGATGATGAATCAGGATTACATCAAGACTTTGAAAAATGGTTAGAAGTATTAGCACCTGAAAAACCCCATAGCCAATATAAACACAATGGTTATGAAGACAATGCGGATGCCCATTTAAAAAGGCAATTGATGGGGAGAGAAGTGGTTGTTGCGATAACAAATGGCAAGTTAGATTTTGGGACTTGGGAACAAATCTTTTATGGCGAGTATGATGGTAAGCGACAAAAACGAGTGCTTGTTAAAATTATTGGAGAGTAGAGTTTTAATTAGTGTATCATTTGAGCAAGGCTCTTCTTTGTTTCCAATCGGGCATATAGTTTTGAACAAAAGCATAAAAATCTTTGCTATGATTTGGATGTACAAAATGAGCTAATTCATGCAAGATCACATATTCAATTGCCTCAAGAGGTTTTTTGATAAGTTCTAAATTGAGTTGGATTGTATTTTTGGTGGTAAAGCAAGTTCCCCATCGGGATTTCATTTTTCTAATCTTTAATATCGGTAACTTTGTTATGTAGGGATTCACCTTTATCCATTCTTGATTTAATAGCTCTTGAAAAATTACAGTTGCTTGCTCTCTTAACCACGTTTGATAGAGGTTTTGTTTTTTCATTGTATTCATTTCATCCTTTACATGAAATTGTAGTATATTCTTATGAAGAACAATTTCTTCTTGAAGACACTCAATGACTTTGATTGGATAAAGTTGGCCTAAGTAATATAGTTGGTCACCAGTGATGAAGCCATTTGATTTAGGTTTAAGATTATCCTTTTCTTGAAATTGAAGAATGCTCTGAATAATCCAATCAGCTTTGTTTTTTAATACTGATTCGATATAAGATTGGGATACATTTTTATGAGCAGAAACATAAACAATTCCATTGGGTTTTATTCGAATATTAATGTTTTTAACATTTTTACGTTGGACCTCATAAGGTATGGTGAATTCATTATAAATGAGTTTATAGGCTTTCATGATACTCCTATCTTCAATAAAAATTTGTATAGCGATATCTATTTTATCAGAATTATGCAATTACCACAATATGCAACCAATAAGGATCAAATGACACAAATGAAGGAGGTATCGTATGTTTGTTGATTTTCATTATTATACTATTTATACGCTATGTTGCTTAGCTGGAATGGATTCTGCTTGCAGTAAAAAGGTAGCCTATTCGTCCCAACATACAGATGATACAAAATATGGGCATGAATTGAATTTTACAAGTGGAGGTAGATATCAACAAACAATGTCTGCACATAAGTACCTTGATTTTAAATTCTTTAGCAAGAAGGTAGGATACGATATATTGTTACCATTTCACTTTTTGCCATGTGCTGAGGGGGATGAATTTGAGGATAGACTCATTTGTAAAAAGAATAGTCTGATTGCATTGGAATTGCTAAAGGATACCTTGAAAACATTAGACAAACCCTTTGGAATGTATAGACTTGGGGTTACGCTTCATGTTTATGCTGATACATGGTCGCATCACAATTTTGTAGGATTATTGAAAAAGCAAAATGAAATATCGAACTTAACGTATATCAATGAGGATGTGGGCCTATTGAAAAATTTTATTGCTCCATTGGTTCCACCTATTTCCCATGGACAAGCATTAGAGGCGCCAGATACATCCTATCTTCAATGGAAATATTCAGGACATAAAAGCAATGAACAAATAGAGAATAATAATACTGAGAAATTTATTGATGCAGCATATCACATATATTCTTATTTGACAGAAGAGGTTTACCCGGTGATACCTAATCTTTTTCCTAATAAGCCAAAGAAATGGGAACAAATAAAAAGTAAATTAGATAGGATGTTATCCTATAAAGGTTCCATTGATGACTGTCAGCAAAAATGGCATGAGGAGATCAAGAATAATTACTTTGGGTTTTCTTCCAATGTTTATTATGATGATCGTGAGTGGTTCAGGGAAGCAGTTGAAGTTACTCAAATTGACTTTTTTGAGCTATATGATAAGAAACCATACTTTGAGATAAGTAACTGGAAGTATTTTCACGATGCGTTAGCCTATCATAGCTTTTATATTAAACATGAACTATTGCCTCAGTATGGCATATTTACATAATCTTTTGATAAACAGTTCTATGCATGAAGGAATTTGCTAGAGCTGTTTTTTATTTAACCGAATGGAATTAGTTCCCCCACTTCTTAAGTGGGGGAACTAATTCCAACAACGGTGGGGTTCAAGCCCCCTCCGATGTGCAAGCGAAGATTGTATTCGGTTACGAAACCGTAGCGAATGCGGAGGTTTTAACCTTGACCTAAAGAGAAGAGAAGGGTTTGTTATATTGACGTGGAGAGTATCTTTGGTAATTTGAAAATGTAATCTTAATAATTGACAGTAAAAATGAATATTTTTCTGTTAGAAGTTAGCCAAGACATGATATTCTATGAATGAAAACTATAAAGACTAATTCACAGAATAGGAAGGGGTAAGATGGACAATTATTTAGTAGAACTAACAGGAATAAGCAAATCCTTTCCAGGTGTTAAAGCATTGGATCATGTAAATTTAACCTTGAAGCCTGGTGAAGTTGTTGGACTATTAGGTGAAAACGGTGCAGGAAAATCTACATTAATGAAAATTTTGTCTGGGGTTATCCAAAAAGATGAAGGATCAATAAAGATAAAAGGACAAGAAGTTCATTTTTCAACTCCTAAAGAGGCAGAAAGCTTTGGCATTGCAATTATTCATCAGGAATTAAACTTATGTAGACATCTTACTGTTGCAGAAAATATTTTTTTAACAAGAGAAGAAACAAGGGTTGGAATTCTACGTAAGAAAGAAACGAATAATAAAGCAAAAGTCATATTAGACTCTTTGAACCTAGATATACAACCAACGGACATTGTCGGTTCGTTACAAGTATCTAAACAACAAATGGTAGAAATATCCAAAGCATTATCGATTGATGCAGATATCATTATAATGGATGAACCAACGTCTGCATTAACAGAAAAAGAGATTGATGAATTATTTAGGATTATAAATCATTTAAAAGCACAAAACAAAGGAATCATATACATATCCCATCGCTTAGAAGAACTCGTTCATATCGTCGATCGAGTTACCATATTAAGGGATGGTCAATATATTACAACAATGGATTATAAGCAAGAGTTATTACCACAAGTAATTTCCCATATGGTAGGAAGAGAAATCAAAGATAAATTCCCCAAGGTGCATTGTGAAATTGGAGAGGAAGTATTTTCTGTTAAGAATTTTTCTACACCTAATGGTGTGAAATCAGTTCATTTTAGCGTGAAAAAAGGTGAAATTGTTGCCTTTGCCGGGCTCATGGGTGCTGGAAGATCAGAACTAGTGCGAGCCATTTTTGGTGCTGATAAAAAAAACAGCGGTGAGATTTATTTGAATGGAGAGGCCATTACGATTAAATCCCCGAGAGATGCAATTCGTCATGGCATTTACTGTGTACCAGAAGATCGTAAGAAAGATGGTTTATGCATTAAAATGTCAGTTAAACATAACATCACCCTACCTAATTTAGATATGACTGCCACTTTAGATGTGATTCATCCCCAGAAGGAAGCACATCTTACCGCTAAGATTATTGAAAAGTTAGGCATACGAACTCCCTCCCAAGAGCAACTCGTAAAAAATCTTAGCGGTGGCAATCAACAAAAAATCGTCGTTGGGAAGTGGCTTGCTAGAGATGCTAAGGTTATCTTCTTTGATGAACCTACACGTGGTATCGATGTAGCTGCTAAAATTGAAATCTATAATTTAATGAATCAATTGAAGGAACAAGGCATAGCTGTGATATATGTTTCATCTGAATTACCTGAGGTGTTAGGATTATCTGATAGGGTACTGGTTATGTGTAACGGTAACTTAAGAGCTGAGCTTAAGACAGAAGAAACAAACCAAGAAGAAATACTCTTTTATGCAACCCAATATGAATCAACGGAGGTAAGTTAATGAGCGCGCAGGAGGGAACAATTAAGAAGGGCATCACTTTATCTCGAAGTGTAAAGCAATTCATATCAACACTTAGCGGGTTAGTCGTTTTGTTGGTGATATTTGGTATAGGGAATCGTAACTTTGTAACAACTGGAAATTTATTAAATGTAGCAGTTCAAACAACACCGATTTTATTGATTGCAATTGGGCAAACCTTTGTACTCATTTCAGGCGGTATTGATTTATCCATTGGATCTAACATTGCCTTAGCAGGTATCATGACAGCAATGCTGATGAAAGCCGGTGTACCGGTTCCAATTGCCATTTTAGCGGGTCTTATATCTGCAGCAATTGTTGGGATCACCAATGGTGTATTAGTTTCCTATGGAAAACTACCACCATTCATAGTTACACTGGGCACAATGACAGCAGTTAGAGGGATTACACTTACATTAACTAAGGGGATTCCAATTAGTGGATTGCCAGAGAGTTTCAATGCTATTGGTATTAGTAAGACATTCGGAATCCCTAATCCTATATACATAATGATTATATTTATTATTATTTTTGGATTCATATTAGCTAAAACCAAAACGGGTAGATATACCTATGCATTAGGCAGCAATGCAGAAGCGGCTAGACTTTCAGGTGTTAATTCAAGCATGGCCTTAATTAAAGTATATATGTTCAGTGCAATTTTAGCTGGAGTTGCAGGATTGGTTATGGCAGCACGTATTATTTCAGCACCACCTACTGCAGGGATGGGTTATGAGTTAGATGCAGTAGCAGCATCGGTAATCGGAGGCGCAAGTACTATGGGCGGGGAAGGAACGATAGCTGGAACAGTCATTGGTGCATTTATCATAAGTGTTTTAAGGAACGGCCTGAATTTAATGGGTATTTCACCATTTATTCAACAAATAGTGATTGGTGTAGTGATTGTAGCAGCAGTGTTTTTTGATAAAATTAGACACAATGACTAATTTACCAGTGTATTTTATTAGCGAAGTCTATTAAAATAAAGATTAAATAGGAGGATATGAACTATGAAAAAGTTATTTGTATTGGGGTTAGCAATGATTATGGTATTATCTATGGTAGGTTGTAGCGAAAAACCAGCTGAAACAACCACGCCACCAGCAGAAGAAACAACTGATGGGGGAGCAGCAAAACAACTAACAATAACATTAATTACAATGGATTCAATGGACGAGCATTGGCTTAAAGTTAAAAATGGTGCTGAAGATGCAGCAGCAGAACTTGGTAATGTAAAGATTATTTTCGATGCACCTCAAACAAAAGTAGATGCAACCGTTCAAGCACAGTTGGTTGAAAATGCAATTGTGAACAAATCTGATGCGATTATGTTAGCAGCATTAGACAAAGAAGCTTTAAAACCAGTAGTTGAAAAAGCAAAAGCAGCAGGAATTCCTGTCATATTTGTTGACTCTGGTGTGAATACAGATCAATATGATGCATTCTTCTCAACAAACAATGGTGCAGCAGCAGAAACAGCAGCAGTAGAATTGGCAACTTTAATTGGTGAAAAAGGTAAAATTGCAATCATTAATGCACAAGCTGGAGCTGGTACTACAATGACACGCGAAAATGATTTCGCAGCAAAAATCAAAGCTGATTATCCAAATATTGAAATCGTTGGTGTTCAATACTCTGATGGTGACAAACAAAAAGCTTTGAATTATGCAACAGACTTTATGACTCAATATCCTGATTTAGTTGGATTTTATGCTTGTAACGAAGGAGCAACTGTAGGTGTTGGTAATGCAGTAGACCAATCAGGTAAGAGTGATTCCATTAGTGTTGTAGGTTTTGACTTTTCAGCTGATGTGAAAGGCTTAATTGAAAAAGGTGCTATCAAGGCATCAATGGTTCAAAATCCATATGTAATGGGTAATGAAGGTGTTAAAGCAGCTGTTAAAATCATTAATGGCGAAGCAATTAATCCTAAAGATGTGGACACAGGCGTTACAGTTGCTAGAAAAGATAATTTAACAGAAATTAAATAATATATTTATAGAAATTTGCAATTTCCTTTCAAATGATAAAATCCCCTTTTGGGGATTTTATCATTTGTTGATGGGATAATAACGTGGAAATTAAGATTTTAATGGGGCGCAGCCGATTTTCTTATGATATAATAATGTTAAGGAAGTTAAAGGACAAGAAAGAGTTATGTATTAATGAATCCATCCTAATCAAAATAACAAAGAGGAATTCACTTATGAAGCAATCACATTCATATGATTTCATCATCAAAATTTTAATGGCTGCAATCATGACCCTGCTTTTTACTACATCGATTATTAGTATTTATAATCAAACATATAAAAGTACACCACCACCGATCCAAGTTAATCAAAAACAAGATGAAAATAGCATTAAGCTGAATCAAAAGGTTTTGACAAAGCTTGATGAATTGATTCCATTAAAGTTTTATGTTATTGGTGAGCGACCTTTAGATTTTGAGCTTATATTAACGAAAGCCAATACTTTATTAAACGAACTCATAGGAGTTCAATTAACAGTTGAATTTATGAGTGAAAAGGATGTTTCGATTGACTATCAAACCATTTTTGCAGGTGGAGCAGATTTTGATTTGATTTCCGTATATCCTTATCATTATAATACTTTTGCTACTAAATATGCCTATATGAATTTAACAGAAGATATGCTTAGAAAGTGTACACCTCAGTTATTTCTTTCTGAACTCGACAACGTTAGAGTCAATCAGATGATTTATGCTGTCCCATCAAGAGCCCATCTAGAAAATTCTACAGTTCTACTTCTAAGAGGTGACCTTGCCAAAGAATATGGACTAAAGAGTATAACAACGATTGACGAATTAGAGCATTATATGCAGCTTATAAAAAACAATGAAGAGAATATAGTTCCTTTTGATGTTGGTCTAAGTGGATTCGATCTAATTCAATTATTATGCACCCAACCACATGATATAACTATTTATGATAGTTATTGGATTGGAATGAATCAATTTAACGAAGAAAACAAAGTAGTATGGCTACCAGAAACCTCATATTTTAAAGAGTATTTATATACGATTAAACTATGGAAGGATTATAGCTACATCCCAGACAATGCCTCTAGTAAGAAGATTGTCCTTAATGATAGCTTCCGTGAGGGAAGTTCAGCCATCGCAATCGGAAATGTTTTTGATATGGAAAATTTAAAAAGAGAAGTTCTTAATATACATCCGGAATACGAGCCGATTATCGTAACGATGGGTGATAAAAAATTAAAAAATTATTATGAACCAATACATAATGGAATAGCAATTAAAAATGGTTCCCAATATGCTGCGAAGTCGCTTATGTTCGTAGAACAACTAAGAACCAATGAGACATTATTTCAATTATTGAATTATGGCATTGAAGGTATTCATTATTCGATATCACAAGATGGATTTTACATACCAACAGTAGATAGTTATAAATACCCTATTTATAATAATAATATTTGGTGCACAACAGACCAATTTAGGTTGCCTTATCACTTTGAAAGTCCTAACATTATTCCATTTAATCAGTTAGAGGATGTAAAGTCATCAATGGTGGCAACTAGTATGAATTTACAAAAGTTGGATCTATTAAAGCTAGAATTGGTTCAGCAAACGTATGGGTATCCATTGTCTTTAGGGGTATATGAATACAGGGGTAGCGATAATAATTCTTATATTTCACAGATGGAACAAGTGGGTTTTAGGGCATATTTAAATAAAATAAAAGAAATTCACCAGTAATAATGATGGTTGGAAATATAATATCTCCATACTCCTAAACGGAACAAGATAAAAGGATGGCAAATATATGTTCAAATTATTAATTGTTGATGACGAGTTTATCACGAGAAAAGGTATTATTGGACAAATTGATTTTAAAATATTTGATATAGAAGCTATTGAAGAGGCCGATGATGGATTAAGGGCATTGGAAGTAGCTAAAGTATTCAAACCAGATATTGTTATTTCAGATATTAAAATGCCGAGAATGGATGGCATGACTTTTGCATTTGAACTAAAAAAAATATTGCCGAGCTGTCGGATTATTTTTATGAGTGCTTATACGGATCTTGATTATTATCGAAGTGCTATTAAGTTAAATGCGATTAGTTATATTGAAAAACCAATTGATCTCGACGAAATGAAGGCAGCCGTTAAAAATGCTGTCGAAGATCTAATGCAGTATCTTAAATTCAAAAATATGTCTTCTAAAATGAATCAATTGGTGCTTGATAATCGTGATGTACTCAAAAGTCAATTATCAGCCTTATTAATAAATAATAAAGTAAATCTGTCTGAGCTAAATGAAAAGGCAGAAGCGCTAGGATATGAGTTATATACAACGGGAAGTTATATTTCAATCATAGTAACCCAATATACAAAAGGACATTTAGATCCCTATGAGCTAGATACCTCAAAGAATAAAGCAAATCTTATTCTAAAGAATTATTTTCAGCCACTCAATTGTTATAAGGTATGGCATTACAAAGGGAATATGATTGTTATTAATTTGATAGCCAGTAAAAATGATCAAATTATTTTATCTCCAAATCGACTTAAGGGTATATTTGAAGGTATATATGACGCTTTACAGGAATTTTGCAAACCTAGCATAGCCATTGGCAAGCTAGTGACGAAAGCTAGTGATGCATATCAATCCTACCTAAGTGCTGCGATAACCTTGGAAAGACTATTTTATAAAGAAGGTAAGCTAGTAGCTGTGTACGAACAGAAACATCTTAGTAGTAGTTATAAATATAAAGCTGAATTATTAGGTGATTTTAATAAATTACTTGAGAAAGCTGAGCCAACAGAATGTGTTCTCTTTGTAAAGCAGCTTACAAAGAATATTCAAGTTAATACAGATTCAACAAAAAATATGATTAAAGACATTTACTTTCAATTAGCTCAAATTGTAGATCATTTTATGGATGTTTCCAATCAAGATCAGCAAGAGCATTTGACTTGGGATGCAATTGCATCTATGGTCAGCCTTAAGGAACTCGAAAAGTATCTTCTTGATAAAACGCGTCATTATTTTGATACTCTGAAGGAGCAAAGCGTTATGAA
This sequence comes from Firmicutes bacterium HGW-Firmicutes-1, assembly GCA_002841625.1. Classification (NCBI taxonomy): domain Bacteria; kingdom Bacillati; phylum Bacillota; species Firmicutes bacterium HGW-Firmicutes-1. Next base: position 141,014 of record PHAG01000009.1, read on the forward strand.
TTCTATGGCCTTAAGAGTGAAACAGTATGTTCAACTACATTATGATGATATGACCTTATCTATTGATTCAATCGCACAGGAATTGGGTGTTTCTAACCCTTATTTATGCGCGGTATTTAAGAAAGAAACGAATCAAACCATTAATAAATACATAACAAATTATCGAGTAGAAAAATCAAAAGCATTGCTCAAGGATTTTACCTTAAGAATTGAAGATGTGGCAAGCCAAGTGGGCTATGGAGACAGTGATTATTTTTCTAAAGTATTTAAAAAAAATGCATTGTGCACACCTACTGAGTATCGTAAAAAATACGTAGTGTAAATTTACAGAAACCTATTGAGGAAGCTTGCCTATGATTAAATATTTTAGAAATCTAAAACTAAAAAACAAGTTGTTAATCTCTTATTTGATATTTATTGTGTTGCCTCTAAGTGTTTTTGGAAAACTAACTTTTCAAGAAATTTCTGAGATATTAGAAAATCGAATCATTTACTCTGCGACGCAAGCTTTTAATCAAGGAACGGAATATTTGTCCTATAAGATTGATAAGATTATCAATGTATCTGACAATATTGCGGTTAATTTAGATGTGAAAAATATTCTTCAAAGAGATATAACAAATAATACAACTGCAGGTAAACATGAAGATCTTAATTATTTAAGAGCTTACCTTAGTTCTTTTCAAGATGACAAAGATATTCATAATATTTGTATTTATGTTCGAGATGAATTGCTGCATTCTAATGAGGATGACGATATTAGTTCTATTAGTAATGCTGTGCAAGCAAAGTGGTATAGTCAATTAACAGGTGCTGGGTCAAGGGTTTTTATGGTACCGCCTGCTTTTTATAATGACCCCAAAAAAAATGAAGGGGTTATTTTATCTGTTGCAAGACGCATAACAAGTTCAACCAATTATATTGAAGTGATTGGGTATTTACGCATAGACTTTCTGGAAAAGAGCATTCAAGATATTCTGTCTAAATCAAATTCCGTTAGTGGAAGTCTCACTTATATACGTAATCGTGATGATCGTATTGTTAGTGCTACAGATTTTGAATTATTAGGGACGTATCGTTTATCTTTAGCAGATATAAAAGCTTTAGATGGTGTAGAGGATTGGAGAATTCTGACCATAAATGATCAAGCGACCTATGTTCGTACAAGAACCATAAAAGATACGGATTGGACCATAGTAACCGTTATACCATCTGAGGACATATTTAGAGAAGTTAGTAATTTAAGTCGACTCATGGTTGCATTTCTAATCATCATTATACCTATTGCATTAGGCTTTTCTATTTTCCTAAGCTATAGAATTACAAAACGACTTAGTAAGCTTTCAAACAAAATGAAAATGGCTACTGAAAATGTATTTGATGCCTATAACGAAGAAGGCGATCGAACAGATGAGATTGGTGAGTTAGCTTCAAGCTATAATTATATGGTAAAGCGTATAGCGACCTTAGGACAAGAACAATATAAACTTGGGCAAAGTATTAAAAGTGCAGAATTAGAGTTATTGCAGGCACAAATTAATCCTCATTTTTTATACAATACCATGGATATGATTAATTGGATGTCTTATGATAATAGAGGTGAAGAAATTAGGAAGATTACAAAATCGTTATCTACCTTTTATAAGCTTAGCTTAAGTAAAGGCAATCATGTTATTCCGATATCAGATGAGTTAAAGCATGTGAGCTTATATATGGAAATTCAAAATTATAGACTACAAAATGTAGTGGATTTTAAAATTGAGTGTGATGATCGATTGAAAGGGTATATGATTCCTAAAATCACACTTCAGCCAATTGTTGAAAATGCTGTATTACATGGTATCTTATTTAAAGAAAGTAAAATTGGCTTTGTACATATTACCTGTAATGAAATAGAAAATAATCAGATTCAGATTATTGTTGAGGATAATGGAGTTGGAATGAACGAAGAACAACTTAAACATTTGATGGAGTATGACAGTAAACAGGAAAGTGGTTATGGTCTTAAGAATATTCATACAAGATTAATGCTGACGTTTAATGAAAAAAGTGGTTTGGAAATTGAAAGTGAAGAGGGAGTTGGAACCAAAGTTACAGTTTTAATTCCAAAAATATTATGAAATGAACTATAGAAGTATATTTTGAATACTTTTTCTGATTTGTACAGATACTACTTTTGATTATATAATAAAGGAGGTGTCTCAAGTGGCAGGAAAAGCTAAACAATACGTAGATCAAAGTTTGACATCTGTACAAACTACTGTTAACACACTACAACAAGCACTTAATTCTGCAGAAAAGCCAGATAACAAAAACAAGATTCAACAAGCCATAGATTTACTTGGTTCTGCGCAGCAAGAATTATCTGGATATCAAGATTAACAAATTATGTTTAACCTAAAACACTTTATTCTTATTCATTAGAGTATAGTGTTTTTTTCGTAGCTTCTATCGTACCAGTTGATTCTAATGCTTAGTATCCTAAATCAAAAGATCCACTACTCAAAAGTCTAGGTGCTGCTGCTTATAAAGGAATGGCACTTGGTGAAATCACCTATAAATTAGGTGGAAGTGGAACGGGTACAGGACTGATTCAGAAGGCACCCAAACAACTACAAAAGAATATAATAAAGCGGCTTTTTCTCCATACAAATGAAACTTACTAAAGATGGACATGTTATTTTTAGCTATGAAACAAAGGCGAAGATTAATCATATATTTTACTTCAAAGGGGATTTATAAGAAACCAATTATACCCAAATAAGTAAATTCGAAATTACGCTATGAGAACTTAATGGTAAAGAAAGACGAGAAGGTTACCGGAACAAATGTTCTTGATGTGTTGTGAAATGTATGATAAAATTAATAAAAGAAATAACTCGAGGTTGAAGCTGATCTTATTGAAAGCATAGATAAAGTAGAGAAGGATATTAGTAATTCGAAGAAATAATAATTAGAGATATTAATATTCCAAATGCTAAATGAATCATGCAAAAAAATAACGGATATGTGATGTGATCAAGGTGAATCTAAGTTACAAAAGTCAAATACTACATATAGATATGAATGCATTTTTTGCCTCATGTGAGCAAGCTGTGAATCCAGAGCTTAGAAAAACACCACTTATAGTAGGTGGGGATCCTTATAAACGCACTGGTATTGTTTTGGCTGCAAGTTACGATGCTAAACATTGTGGCGTGAAAACAACGATGGCATTACATGAGGCGGCTAAGCTATGTCCAAATGCAACTTTCATAAAGCCCTCTGGAGGACTTTATGAAAAAATGTCCAAGCAAGTGATGGCAATTTTTGACCAATATACACCCGCAATGGAACAAGTATCTATTGATGAAGCTTTTTTGGATATGACAGGAACGGAAAGCTTATTCGGGAATATTTTACAGGTAGCCGAGATCATTCAGCTGCGGATTTTACAAGAATTGGAATTGCCATGTTCAGTGGGGATTTCCTCTAATAAGCTACTAGCGAAAATGGCATCCGATTATAAAAAGCCTATGGGAATTACCACCATCTACCCCCATGAGGTTCAAGAAAAATTATGGCCTTTGAAGGTTTCTGATCTCTATGGTGTTGGAAAGAAATCGGTTATAAAGCTAAATCAAATAGGAGTAAAGACCATTGGGCACTTAGCTAAAATTCCGATGGATGTTCTAATCAGTCATTTTGGTAACAGTACTGCACAAATGATGATTTTACATGCAAATGGGATTGATGATTCATTGGTAGAACCTGTAAGTGAAGGTGTAAAAAGTGTGAGCAATGAATTAACTTTTCCGAAGGATTTGACTCAACTTAAAGATATTTGCAGGGAATTATTGGTTTTATCGGATAAAGTAGCGTATAGATTGAGAAAGAAGAACCTCAAAGGGAAAACCATTGGTATTAAGGTTAAGTTTTTTGATTTTACTGTGATTACGCGAGCTAAAACCATTGATGTAATGACAGACTCAACAGACCGTATTTATCAGGTGGTAAGAGAACTTATGATAGCCAATCAATTTAATAAACCGATTCGATTGTTGGGTGTTACAGTCTCAAATTTTGACAATGAGGAAATCCAACAATTATCGCTTTTCAATCAAGAGATTAGTACCAATAAACTAGATTATATGGTAGATGAAATTAGAAAGAAACATGGGTATAGTGCTGTGAAAAGAGCGACCATACTTGAAAAGTAAACACGATTTAAAGTAACTTAATCAGTTCTTCTAATTCTGCAGCGTAAACTTTTGCAAGCTCTAAATCAGTATCTTTTAAAGCCAATTCTATTTTGGTTTCAACTGATTTTTTCTTTTGTTCAATTTCTAAATAGTCTCTATCAAAATGATTAGCATAAATCATCTTTCTGAATTTTCGTATACTCATTTTTCTAATCGTCTTCTCTTCAATGATTAAAACAAAATCCATACAGTTTACTATAGAATAAAAATCATGAGAGATCATTAGAATTGCACCTTTATAGTTTTCGATGGCTTTTTCCAGTGCTATTTGTGAATAGGTATCTAAATGACTAATCGGTTCATCAAGAAGTAACAGGTTTGCTTTACTAGCAGAAATTTTAGCCAATTGAAGCATGTTTTTTTCTCCACCAGATAAAGAGCCTATCTTTTGATTAAGGATTTCGGCCTCAAAGCCATAATTTGAAATATAGGATCTAATCTCTTCATAAGTTTTGAACTGGGCACCTAGGAACTCATTAAGTATTGTATTAGACTCATTTAGTATTTCACCTTGAAGCTGAGATAAATAAGCCACAACAATATCTTTATTTATTTCAATAGAAGGATGATTGTTTTTAAATATTTCTCGGAGTAAAGTCGTTTTCCCGGTACCATTTGAACCAATAAGGGCTACTTTATCATTGGATTTAATCTCAAAGTTAATATTTTCTAGAAGCATATCATCAAAGGCAACACTGTAATCAGTAACTTTTAAAGCAATGGTTTCTGCAATGGAATGATCAGTAACGAAACTGATATCCGGTTGTTTAATATCTACAAAGGGCGCTTTAATTCTACGCGCTTCTAATCTTTCTTGAACTTTAACTCTAGCTTTTAGAGATTTCCCTCTAGCAGCTTCAGAATTATGAGTTGCTATAGACCTTAGTTTATGGATTAAGAGCTCATTTCTCTCAATTTCTTCATCATCAGCAATAGCAAGTTCTTGTGACTCAATTTTGCTTTGAAGTAATGAGAAGTTATAATCAATATATCTTCCATCAAACTCTTGGAGCTCCATGTTTTCAAGATGAATAATTTTATTAAAACAATGGTTCAATAGATATCTGTTGTGCGTAATAATTAGCAATATTCCTTTGTGTGAATTAATTAGATTTTTAAGAGCATTCAGGTTTTCAAAGTCTAAAAACACATCGGGTTCATCCATAATCAATAATTCTGGATTATGAAGCATTTCCTTAATCACTTGAATAAGTTTGAATTCCCCACCACTAAGTTCAGATACCTTTAGGTTTTCCTGCTTGATTAGATTTGCTAAATTCAATTTTTTATTGATATTGCTTTCGAAATCATTTCCACCCATTGCATCAAATGCATCAAAAGCTTGTTGGTACTTTTCTAGTAAAGAATCAATATCCGAAGATATTTCCATTTCAGTACAAATAGATGCTATTTCATTTTGTAGCTTAATAAATTCTTCCCCTATATATTCGAAAACTGTAGTTTCTTTTGTTTTGTCTAGTTGTGAGAACTGACTTACATATCCAATACTACAATTTGGGTCCATCTCTAATTTTCCATCGAACATATATCTTTCTGGATCGATAATAATATCTACCAGTGTACTTTTTCCACTGCCACTTGATCCTATAAAAGCACAATGTTGACTATCTTCTAATGTAAATGAAATCTTATTATAAAGATCCTTTTGCGGAAATGAGTAGGATAAGTTGTTAATTTTTATCATATTATGACCTCTCTATATCACTAAAAAAGAGCCTATAAGAATAGGCTCTTCAATATATAATTTTCCCAATCGAAATTTAGCAATTGATTATTATGTAGTAAAGACATTCTTTTGAGTTTACCGTTGCTAGTATAACACTTTTTACGACTAATTTCAATCATTTATATGAAAGCTTTTCATGATATCGGTATCATATAATAGAAAGGGCTTATCTACTATCTATTAGGATTTTTAGGAAACCAGCCCCTTACTACTCGTTGTTCTTGTTCATAGATTTCATGAATAGCCCATAAAGATGTAAAACCGATAATGCCGATAATGGTTGATTTAATAGTATCTTTTATTAAAAGAGAGAAAAAAATAGCAGCGAATCCAAATATTAAAAAAACAGGCCAACATTTTTTCCCAAAATAATACTCGCTTTTTATAACAATGGGATGAAATATACCAATGATAAAAAAAGCTAAAAAACCAACTATGATACCATAATAATTCAAAAGATAACCACCTTTCAAAATACAAAAATGAATTTACTAATTCTTAACTGTTGTTCTCATCAATTGAGAGTGTTTTTATTCTAATGAATACGATTGTTTTGATGATCATTAGAATTATGATAATAACCCTTACAAGGAATACATCATTAACAGCCATCAGATAAAGGAGTATACAATAAAAAGGCAATAGAATTCTAAGCTTCGTTTTTAAAGTTAAACCTCTTTTTTCTTTTAATTGAACTAAGTGTTTTTTATATAACGATGTGCTTTCAAACCACTTCCTCATTTTTGAAGAACCTTTGATAAAACAATAGGAAGAAAAAACTAAAAAAGGTGTTGTAGGGAGTAATGGAAGTATTATCCCAACTACCCCTATTGACATCGATAAAATCCCAAGGGCTATAAAACCAGCATTCTTATACATTTATGTTTCCTGTCTACGTAATACTTAATATGGTTGCTAAGATTATTTCCCAATTATCGATAAATATACCTTATATAAGCTTAGAAATGGCGCAAAAGCTTAATAAAATTACAGCAGGCTAAGGTATAAGAAACCTATTATACCCAAATAAATAAAGGGCTTGTGTAACTGTTCAACAGAACAAATTACACAAAGCCCTTTATAAATTCACCTATCAATAATCGTAGTGAAATTATTTTCACTGTTGAGAGATCCCTAATATATGAGGTATAGTATTTAGAGACTGCTTTTCAATTACATAATAATTATTTACGGGAGAAAATTATGAAATATGAATTATTAGCAACTGATTTAGATGGTACATTATTGACTTCAGAGGATTATCGTATTACTGAAGAAAATCAAGAAGCTTTAAAATATGCAAGAAGTAAAGGTGTTAAGATCGTTATTTGTACAGGAAGGTCGATTAAATCAACAAAACAATTTATTGAGGCAGTTGAAGGATATGAGGTCACCGATTATTTTGTAGGCTTTAATGGATCGGTAGTGACGAACCTAAACGGTGACACGATTTTCAGAAAGCCCATACAAAAAGAAGTTCTAATGGGGTTAATAGATATTGGTAGGAATGAAGATGTCGATGTCCACGTTTATAATGATACCGAGATAAAAGTAGAAAGATATAATGATAGAATTAAGGAATACGAAATTCACTCGGCTACAACAGCAGTATTAGTAGATGATTTAAAAAAGGAAGAATTTTCTCTAAAGCTTTTATATAATTGTGGTGACAATGAAAGACTTATAAGGATGAAAAAGAAAATACAAGAAAAGTATAAGGATGAAGTGTTTGTATTCTTTACAATGCCAGATTACCTAGAAGTATTAAGCAGTCATGCTAATAAAGGATTAGCTCTTGAATATTTAGCAAAGCACCTAGGGATTGATGCTGAAAAGGTGATTGCTATCGGTGATAACGAAAATGATTCTTATATGATTCGCTATGCCGGCGTTGGTGTTTGCATGAAAAATGGAAGAGAATCCGTCCAAGAGATTGCTGATTATGTGACCGAAAAAACGAACAATGAGAGTGGAGTAGCAGAAGTAATTAGAAAATTTGTATAAGCGGATCATTCTCTTGAGAAATATGGTTGGTGAAAAAAGAATGATTAAAATGATTGTCTTTAGTATAATAATAGACCCTGCAAAAAGGGTCTATTTATGTCGATATAATTTTTTTAATTTATGAACTCCTCAAGTACACGTCCATCAACATTCTCCATTTTTAATCCCAATATCCTTGCAAAGGTTGGTCCTTCATCAATGATACAAGCTGAATCCAAACAAACACCCCGTTTTATTCTATTACCTTTTGCAAATAACAATGTCTTTAAATCCTTATGGTTAGGATCTTGTCCATGATCAGATTTAAAACAATTATCGATAGTGGTACGATTCTTTATCATTGTATCTGCAATATCATTTCTAAACACAAAGCCATCTCTTGGTTCAATCATAAAATCAAAGTCACCTAATAACTGATGTTTTTCTAAAACCTCTTTTTTTGAATAGAGTTTTTTCACAAATGTATTTGGCATAACTGCAAGTTTATCTATTGATTCAGAAATATTAGCGCGAGTTATTTCATCACATTGCTTATTAATGTGAATTTGTACACTGCCGCCGCAAGAATTCGCATAAGCATTCCAGGAAGTGATGTCTTTGTTCTTATCTGTTGAAAGAAATCCTTCTTTTTCGAAATAAGTGTTCAAATATACTACATCATTAAATTCTGAACAACCATGATCGCCAAGCAAAATGAATGTAGTATTTTCATATGTTCCAGCTTTTTTTGTAGCTTCAATAATGTTTCCTATTCTACCATCTAGTCGTTCAAGAATAGTTTTTATACTAGGCGCATGAAGTCCTTGTACATGTCGCTCGTGATCTAGTTCAATAAAATGCATACAAAGCAAATGAGGTTTCTTTTTCAAAATCATTTGTGTTGCAACACCTTCAACAAAATTATCTAGAAATGGTTGCTTTTTACCTTTAGACTTTGAAGCATTCATAGCAATAATTGGAAGTGTATTTTTACTAGCAAACTTTAAATATAAGGATACATAGCTTTCTCCTGTTTCTGACCAAATTTCTGGACAGTTATATGTGATTGGAGCAGCAGCCATAACCGGCCATAAAACGTTCGCGGAAATAAGCCCTGCTTTATTTGTATAGTCAAATAGTGTAGGAACCTTAATGTCTTTTTCAAACCAATACCAATCTTGTGCTTTGTATCTTTCGGGTTGTATTTTTTCATTTGCATAAATACCATGCTTGCCAGGATATACACCAGTAATAATTGAAGTATGACAGGTATAAGTCACAGTTGGATAAACACTACGAACTTCCTTTACGTAAGAGCCTTCTTCAAGAAAGGATTTAAAGTTTGGTAAGGTCTTAATAACTTCAAAGTCTTGCATGTTTAAGGCATCTAGACTGATAATAATTAAATGTTGATTTGAATGATTTTTTGACATTAGGATTCTCCTTATAGGGTACTGCCATTATTATACTCTAAATCTTCATGAAATAAAATATTGAAGTTGCATAGAATATTTACAAGGTAATGAGGAAAAATAGAGCATATGAACAATCTAGGGTGAGAATAATAGGAGGTATTATATATGAATAAAATGGTGCTGGTTGGAAGTGATGATAATAACAGTCTTTTCATGTTACTGGAGGAGCTGCAAGAGACTATGAAATCAAAATGGGAAATAAAATCGATAGGCAGTAATCTTATTGATATTACTTACTATGATGATTCAAATATAAATCTAAAATATTTAATCATTAATATTGATTTACATGCTAAATTTGATTTATCTGCTTATGAGGGTTACAAGGTTATTACCGTAGGCTTCAATAAGAAGGCCAGTGTTACAGTATCAAGTGTTGAAGATGAAGAAATTGTATTTTGTATTCAGAGAGAAATTGATTTATCAAGTCAAATAATTGAACCACAAGAATTCGTTATGAAAGGTGCTCTTTTTTCAAGAGGAGATACATTGAATGGAATATTTGCGTTTACCACACTGCTTCTAAGTAAAGAATATAACACCTCTCAATATACCACTATTTCTAATTAGAGGGCTTAAGAAAAAGAATTTGAAATATGCTTCTAAATAATAGTCTATAAGAATAAAAATAGTTATAGACTTAATGAAAAGGTATGGTGGAGGGCAGATTTAATGGATGAAAATATTATTAGAAACAATCAGGTAAATATTATTGGAGAGGTTCACTCAGGCTTTGAATTTAGCCATGAGGTTTACGGAGAGGGTTTCTACAACTTTTATGTATTGGTACCAAGGCTAAGCGAAAATGAAGATGTCATACCTATAACTGTTTCTGAAAGGCTCATAGATATTCATAGCGATCATATTGGTGAAATTGTAGATGTTACAGGACAGTTTCGTTCCTATAATAGACATCTGGAAGGTAAAAACAGATTGGTGTTAACTGTTTTTGCAAGAGAACTAACCTTAGTCGGAGATGAAGAAATCGTTAAAAACCCAAATTTTATTTTTTTAGATGGGTACATATGTAAGCCACCTTTATATAGAACGACTCCTTTTGGGAGAGAAATAACTGATGTTTTATTAGCAGTCAACAGACCTTATAATAAATCTGATTATATTCCATGTATTTGCTGGGGAAGAAATGCTAAATATGCCAGCGAATTTAAGGTGGGAAACAAAATGAGGATATGGGGAAGAATACAAAGTAGAAGCTATCAAAAAAGAGTTGGTGATGAACAATACGTACATAAAGTAGCCTATGAGGTTTCTATTTCTAAAATTGAGCAGGAAGATAAATGATGTATTTACATAGACAATGAGAGTTGCATAATAAGAATATGCAATTCTCGAGATAATAATATATGAAATGTACTTTGTTTTTAAATATTCATTACAAAAGATTGACTTTTTTGGTTGATAAGCTTAGAGTTAGGCTTAGGAACTTTTGTAAAGGAGATTGAGTATGGAGCTTGGATTGGTACATGTATATTGTGGATACGGGAAGGGGAAGACAACTTCTGCCATAGGACAAGGCATTCGGTCAACAGGAAGAGGATTTAAGGTCATTATGATACAATTTTTAAAAGGTGGACCCTCAGGGGAGTTAAAAACTCTTGCTAAACTTGAACCTGATTTCAAGGTATTTAGATTTGAAAAAGAAAGAGGTTTTTATAAGAATTTAACTTTTACAGAACTGGAAGAGCTAAAAATGGAAATTGAAAATGCGATGAAATTTGCAAAAAAAATATTCGATACGAAAGAATGTGACGTCCTCATTCTCGACGAAATTTTAGGCGTGATAGAAAATAATATATTTAGCGAAGAAAATTTAATAACATTTATTAAATGCAAACCACATAATATGGAATTAATTTTAACAGGAAGAAAACTCCCTGATGGACTAAATGAAATTGCAGATTATATTTCAGAGATCAAGGCTATCAAGCACCCTTATGAAAAAGGTATATTAGCACGCGAAGGCATTGAATATTAAAAATAAATGATCGAACTAAAATAAGAATCATGTATAATGATGTAAGAAATTAATATAGTTTTATTTTTGATACTGAAAAGGACTGTTAGCTGTATAGAATCCTCTATACCTGACGGTTCTTTTTTTATTTCGCACAATTTCATTTTTAAAACATAATATATATTATCTGAGAGAACCGCAAATTCAGTTTTCGGACAAGGCTACAATTCTCTCTAAACATAAAGTAAGGGAGGTGGAATATGAAAGGAATTATTTTAGCAGGGGGATATGGGACAAGACTCTTTCCTATGACAAAGGTAGTATCAAAACAACTACTTCCTATTTACGACAAGCCCATGATATATTACCCGTTATCCGTACTTATGATGGCTAATATAAGAAAAATACTCATTATTTCAACCCCAAAAGACATCGTTAATTACCAAATCCTTCTAGGGGATGGCTCCCAACTTGGAATGGATTTTAGTTATAAAATCCAAGAACAACCCAGAGGCTTAGCAGATGCATTTATTGTTGGAGAAACTTTTATTCGAAACAGTGAAGTTGCACTTATACTAGGAGATAATGTGTTTTGCGGAGAAGAATTAAATCGAATTCTTGATGGAATACATAAAGAAAAGAATACAGCATTGATTTTTGCTTATCCGGTTACCAATCCATCTGAGTTCGGTGTAGTAGAATTTGATGTACATAACAATGTAAAATCCATTGAGGAAAAGCCAGTTCTTCCTAAGTCACATTATGCTGTGCCAGGTTTATACTTTTATAATAATCATGTGATTGAAATTGCAAAAAACATAAAAGCATCAGACAGAGGTGAGTTGGAGATTACTGATGTGAATCTTACTTATATGAAACGACAACAATTAAAGGTGAAATTACTTGATGAGAGTATAAAATGGTTTGATACAGGCAGTTGTTCTGGACTATTAGAGGCTTCAAAGTATATTCATAAATATCAAAATGAAAAGAACAAATATATTGGTTGCATAGAAGAAATTGCTTTTTCTAAAGGGTATATCAATGAGTATGAATTGATTGCACTAGCAGATGGACTGAGAAATGCAGATTATGGAAAATATCTACTAAGCTTATTCAATGTAAAAAAGGAGGTGTTGAAGTGAAAACAATATTAATTACTGGTGGGGCGGGTTTTATTGGGAGTAATTTTATTCATTATATTCTTGAAAAGTACCCAGGGTATAAAATAATAAACTATGATGCTTTAACCTATGCAGGCAATTTGAAAAATCTGAGTGATATTCAAAGCAATCCCAATTATAGTTTTGTGAAAGGTCATATTGCGGATACGCAAAGAATTGAGATCATTTTTATGAGAGGAATCGACTATGTCATTAACTTTGCAGCTGAAACGCATGTTGATAGGAGTATTCAGGATAGTGAAAGTTTTGTTGTTACGAATGTACTTGGAGTTCAAACGCTATTAGGATTATCAAAAAAATATGGAGTAAAAAAATATCTACAAGTATCAACAGATGAGGTATACGGAAGTCTTTCAGACGAGGGATTTTTTACGGAAAAAACCCCTTTATGTCCTAATAACCCTTATTCAGCGAGTAAAGCAGCTGCAGATTTATTAACCTTAGCATACTATAAAACCTATAAGTTTCCGGTAAATATAACTAGATGCTCTAATAACTATGGACCAAATCAATATCCAGAAAAGCTAATGCCATTGGTTATATTAAAAGCAATGAATGAAGACGCGATACCAATTTACGGGAATGGTTTAAATATCCGGGATTGGATACACGTTGAAGATCATTGTAGGGGAATTGATCTTGTGCTTCATAATGGTAAAATTGGTGAGGTGTACAATATCGGAGGGAATAATGAAATAGACAATTTAACAATCGTAAAAAATATTCTTCATATAATGAGTAAAAATGAAAGCTTAATTCAACATGTAGAGGATAGATTAGGACATGACTATCGTTATGCGATTGATGCAAGTAAGATAAAAGAAGAATTAGGGTTTAAATCAGAGATTAACTTTAGCGTTGGGTTAAAAAGTACTATAAATTGGTATATAAAAAATGCCAGTTGGTTCTTCAAACAATTAATATAATACAACTTGAAGCTAGCATACATTAGTATTAAGTAATCGTTTTGGAGACTTTATATTAATGACTATTAGTTTGTGTATGATTGTTAAAGATGAGGAGAAGGTACTTGATAGGTGTTTATCTTCAATTAAGGATGTCTTAGATGAAATTATAGTTGTCGATACTGGATCTAAGGATAAAACGATAAAAATAGCAAAAAAGCATGGTGCCAAAATCTATCTTTTTTCTTGGGAAGATGATTTTGCAAAGGCAAGAAACTTTTGCTTTTCAAAGGCAACAAAGGATTATATTTTATGGTTAGATGCGGATGACGTTTTACTCCCCAAAGAACTTGAAAAACTGATTGAATTAAAACAAAGGTTAAGCGGCGAGATAGATGCCTATTCAATGATATATCATTATGAAGTAGATGAAAATGATAATGTGTTGTTAAGCTTTAGAAGAAACCGACTGGTTAAAAGAGAAAAAGGTTTTTTATGGTACGGTGCTGTCCATGAATACTTAGATATTCATGAAAACACATTGGATACTACTATTTGTATTACTCATAAAAGAACCAAACCGTTAAGCAATAGAAATCTTAAAATATATGAGGATCTACTACAGAAAGGTTTGAAGCTGAGTACTAGAGATATTTATTACTATGGGAAAGAATTATATGATCATGAGGATTATGAGAAAGCAATAGATTATTTTTTGGATTTTCTTGATTGTGAAGACGGATGGATTGAGGAAAAAATAACTGCATGTTTGAAAATTGCAAGGTATTATACCTGGGTTGGCTTATTTGATCACAGTCGAAATTATTGTTACAAAACATTTGAATATGCAAAGCCACGGCCTGAAGTATGTTGCCAAATGGGGAGTAACTATTTTGAAGAAAATAAGATTGAACAAGCTATTTATTGGTATAGTCTTGCACTTACAGCTGGTCAAGACGAAAATCCAACCGCTTTTAATAATCCTTCCTGTAGTTCTTGGTTACCGCATTTACAATTGTGTATGTGTCATTACAAATTAGGGGATGTGCAAAAAGCAAAGAAACATAATGAAGAGGCAATAAAATATAATAAGAATCACGAAAGTATACTATTCAACCAAAAATTCTTTGCAGATCTATAATAGGTAAATAAAAGATGAGTGCTATTTCTAAATTTGAGTATGAACAAAGACTTTCAAGATTAATAGATGCCTATGAACAAAAACTATTGAAAACAAATAGACAGATTGTCACATTACACATTGTGTATGTAGTTGGTAATCCGTCTATTTGTGGTGCAACTAAAATAATTTATGAGCAAGCCAATAGATTAGTTGAAAAAGGGGTAGTGGTTACGATTGTATCTTATGGAGAACGACCAAAGTGGTTTCAACTTAAGGCGAATTATATTAAGGTTCCTTCAAAGCTTCGCATATCCTTGTTAATTCCCAAATGTCACATTGTTGTTGCAACCTATTATACACACATACAAGAATGTATTGAAGCAGAAATTGCTCCTGTAGTTTATTTCGAACAAGGAGATACTCATCTATTTGAATATGAAAAACTTGAGGATGAGCATAAAGCATTTGTTCGGAAACAATTTGAACTGCCTAGGTTTATTATGACAGTATCGAATAAGACATCAAAATTGATTTCTCGGTATTTTAAACGTGAAGCAGTTATCATCCCAAATGCAATAGATACGCATATATTTAATCATAAGAAATTAGAAGATGGTTTAACGTATCAAGAAGAATACCTGTTGATGATGGGAAGAGATGATGTTGCTTTTAAAGGTATTGAGGAAATCATAATCGTTTTTAAAAGATTAAAAGAATTTAATAGAGACATAAAGCTTTATTGGATCACTCCATATCCTCCAAATAATCAACTTGAAGATATGGTGACAAAGGTGATTATAAATCCTACTCAAGATGAAATTTCTGCACTACTAAAAGGTGCAATTTTATATATATCAGCATCCTATCTTGAAAGCTTTTCACTACCTGTGCTTGAAGCAATGGCTTCGGGCTGCCCAGTTTTAAGTGCTGATAATGAAGGGGTTAAGGAATATGGAGTAGATGGATATAATTTATTACTGTACGAAAAAGGTAATATGACAGAAATGACTTTGAAGATTTTGAAAATATACTTTGATGGCGAATTAAGAGATGTTTTAATAAAGAATGGATTTCTTACAGCTCAGAAATATAGTTGGAGTGATTCAATAGAAAAGCTGTATCAATTTTTTCGGTGTGTAGCGCATTATGAAGTATGCGGCAGTAGGCAATTAAAAAATACCAATTTAAAACGAGGGTTCAATAATATGATAGAAGTATTTGAGTATGCAAATGAGCTATATCAGAACAATGTATATGAAGAAGCAATATACTTCTTAAATGAATTTATTAATTATGATATAAGCAATGAAGGAAAAAAAATAGAAGCTTATCGAATGAGATATTTGGCTTATTATTTAATGGGAGATATAAAAACAAGTAGGTATTATTGTTTTTTGGTATTTGAACTAGGAATACCGCAAGCAAAAGAATGCTGTTTTCTAGGCGAAACATTTTTAAATGAAGGTAGAGTTGACGAAGCATCTTTTTGGTTTGAAAAGGCCATAATATGAGTCATGTTTGTAACCTGGTTTGAGGCTTGACCATATAATAGTTAGTAATAAGACACAAAATTTGGAGGGAGTAAGATGGCGTTATATCAATTGGTACAAAGAGATCATGAATTTATCATTGATTTTGCTAAATCAAGAGAAGCGAATGAACAACAAAACGAATCTTTATTTTGGTTTGAGAGTAACAAAAATGTAGATGTTGATGTATCATTTATAATTTACCACTATAAAGATATGAGCGAAGTTGAATTGATTTTAACACTATCTGCATTATGTAAGCAAGAATATCTACCAATAGATTTTGTAGTCGAGATTATTATTATGCTAGATGGTATTCGATTAAAGGATTTGGTATTGTTAGGGGACATTATTTCTAATAGACAGGACATAGTAATCGTAGATAGTAATACGAACTTTGTGGGACCAGGATTAATGTGGAATGTGGGGAGTTACATATCTAGAGGGAAAAAAATATGTTTTACTTGGACAGGCGTATATTGGCTAAAGGATTCTTTATTTCGTTTAAACAATATCATTGAAGACGAGGGCTTTGATGGAGCATATGGTCAGGTTAAATTTGAGATTACCAAGGAGCTAAATCATGTTGGTCAATTTGAAGCAAATCCGGCATGGGTGCAAGGTGCTAATATGATCCCCCTATGTTATTGCTTATTAAGTAGGGGGCTGGTAGAAAAGCTTAAGGGGTTTTATGCCGACATCGCCTTGTGTAGAATTGTGGATTGGGAATTTATGTTGAGAGTAAGTGCAATTAGTAGGCTGAAAGCGTTTGATGCAGCGCCTATAATTGGGAGAGTAGCCTTGTGTAATGTACATAGCAATTTAAAGTTTAAGGAGTCTATGGATGAAATCATTAGATTTGGACTTAATGAGAGTATCATGTTTTCATATAAAAAAAGAATTACAAAAAAAGTATTAAATCAATCCTTTTCTAAAAAAATAAGAGCAGCTAAGGAAAGAGAAAACAAACTATATAAAATAGGAATAATCAGTGACTTGAATGAAAGATCTCAAATTCAGTTCTCATTACTTGGTTTTTTTGAAAAGTTATCTAAAATAATATCGTGGAGAAAATTTAATGAAAGTACCTTAAAAATCTCTGAACTTAAAAATTATGACCTTATCTTTTTCGTTAGGAGTAGAACCGAACAAGCTGTTAAGGCAGCTCAATATTGTTTTAAGAAAGACATTATGACCGCATACATACTAGATGATAATTGGATCAGTGATACTGAAATTTATCCACAACAAGAAAATCATATAGAAATGGACACTTC
Organism: Firmicutes bacterium HGW-Firmicutes-1; assembly: GCA_002841625.1. Taxonomy (NCBI): domain Bacteria; kingdom Bacillati; phylum Bacillota; species Firmicutes bacterium HGW-Firmicutes-1. Next base: position 158,453 of record PHAG01000009.1, read on the forward strand.
GTTCTATGATAATTTTATCTTACTTATTTCAACAATGGATTATGTGGTGATCTATAACGATTTATTGTGGCAGGGAGTTAGAGATTACAATAATCAAGTCATACTATTTCCTGTAAATATTAATTTGGATTATTTCAAAAGAAGGAAAAAAAAGAATAATCCGACAAATATCCGCATTGGATATACAGACAGGAATTTTGAGTTGCAGTATTTTGATCCAATATTTAAGGCAGTAGAGAGAATAATGGACAAATACAAAGAGGTAAACTTGTATTTAAAAGGCGTAGAATTACCAGTAGCCTTTAATAAATATGGTAATAGAGTAAGTTTATCAGCTTATGAACCGGATTATTTGAAATATTGTAAGGATATTGCAGAAGCGTATTGTGACATAATGTTGTGCCCCCTTGAAAATAATAAGTACAATAAAAGCAAATGCCAAAATATGTATCTGGAATCAACTGCTGCGGGAGCGGTAGGTATTTACACGGATCATGAATCAAACAAAGAATTTATCATCAACGAATATAATGGATTAATGATTGAAAATGAAGAAGAGAAATGGTTTCTTGCAATCGAACGGTTAATTGTAGACGATAAGTTGCGAATAGACTTACTATCAAATAGTCGTAAAGATATTAATTTTTCATATAATACAAACGTAGCATTACCTAGGTTCAAGCAACTACTTAAAATGATGCTGACAAAGGAAACCTGCGATAAACCAAATCCTATAAATTGGAACTGATAATTTTTTCTTTTTCTAAGTCACTAATGATATAAAGTGCTCTTTCTTTATAGCTATGCATTGAGATGCTTTTCGAACCTGTTGTACGTATCAATTCCTTAGCAGGTTCGTTTTCCATGTAAAAATTGTATTTCTCTAGCATATCTTCATAGGAATTTACCATAATGAAATCCTTCCCGTGATTTAAGAAATGTTCTAGTGCTTTGTTATAGGAGGTCATTAAAAAACCACCCGCACCCAATATTTCAAAGGTTCTCATAGTTATTACGTCGTCAGAATAATTCTGCAGGCCAAGTACTATGTCACAGGAATTATAGACATCATTGGTTTTTAAATAATGTATTGATCCGTGTAACCAAGTTGAAGGTAATTCCTTGTCAAGGATAGGGGTCATCTTATCCCAGTTATCACCCCATATATCTACTTGAACATCTTTGTCAAGCAAGGGACTTAATAGGATGTTCATTGAGCTTTTTCTATAGTGGGTGGTATCATATTCTAAAACATTTGGATATGCATTTGCAACTAATCCAACCAATCGATTGTTTATATTCCGTCTTGATTTGGGGTGAAATATAGTGGGTTGATAACCAAAGGGCAAGAAGGAAGCTCCATAGCCAAAGGACCGATATATAGGTACGGAGGAAGGAGATACTGTGAAAACCCAATTTGGGGATAATAGTTTGATTAGAGGAATGGAGAAAAGCGTGGTAAAGGTAGGATCTTCAGTTGCCCAATAGACAAGGGGAACATTATAAATATGTGCTACTTCATGTATAAGCTCAAGATTGGATTTGGTATGGATCAGACTCCAACCTAGGACTACTGCGAAGTGAGGTTTAAAGGAAGCAAATAAAAAATTAAGTCTAGATTCAAGGAATGTACCTGTAACTAAAATGGAATGTCCAGCATCTCTAAAACCTAGAGGAAGACCAAATATAAAACGATGATCATTTTCAATAAAAATAATCCGCATATGATTTATTTCCTTTTAAATTAGTTTATTCATTATAAAGAATGAATTATGACAGTAGGAGATGAATGAAGGGAAGGTCAAATATATGAGTTTGATTTCTTATAAAAATGACAAAGCAAAGAGAAAGATACTAGCCTTTTGTTTTACTATGATTCCATCAGCCATTGTAGGAGTCATTGAGCCATTAAAGAGATTACAGCAAAAAGGTGAATTGGATTTTCAATATAAAGATACGGAAAAAATAAGTGAAGCAGATATTATTTCTTCGGATATTGTTATATGCATTAGAGGAGCTGAAACTAGGGAATTGGTATTGGTGGAAAAAGCCATTCATGCTGGTAAGTATGTGATTTATTATTTAGACGATGATTTGCTAGGTATAGATGCTTCACAAACGTATAATCAAAATTATTTTAGTAATCCAAGCACCATTTATAATATTAGAAATATGATGGAAAAGAGCCATTGTTTATGGACAACGAATCCAATAATTGCTGAAAGATATTTAGATTTTTTTGAGAATGTAATCGTTACGGGAGCACCCGCCTTACTACTCGATGCTGACGGAGAAACAAAAAAAGAAACAAAAAAAGTAACGAAGGGCGCTATAACAATTGGGTATGCTGGTGGTGTACAACACAGAAGTTTTTTTGAATATATTCTGTATGACCCAATTAACAGGTTGATAAAGGAATACGCAAAAAAGGTTAAATTTGAAATTTTTGGCTTTGAACCTTACTATATGGATCTGCATTCAGTAGACTTTTTCCCTTATATAAAAGATTATAAGAAATATAAGCAATTTATGTACTGTAGAAATTGGGATATTGCACTAGCACCATTGCCTAACTCACAGTTTAATGCATGTAAATACTTCAATAAGTATTTAGAATATGGTGCTATCAAGGCAGCGGGTATCTATTCGAATGTAAGTCCCTTTACGAATCGTATTAAAAACGAGTACAATGGATTATTGGTTGCAAATACAGTGGAGGATTGGTATTTTGCTATGATTAAATTAATTGAGAATGAAAATTTAAGAAATAAAATTATTTGTGCTGCTGAAGGAGATTTAAGAGAAAATTTTTCCGTAGAATGTATAAGTGAAGATATCATGATGAAAATAGCGGGGTTGTTTTAATGAAGGGGAGTATTATCCAAGTGGATAAGAACAGATTATCCTAATAATTCATAGTATAGATTAGAAGGTGAAAATATTAGTATAGAAAATCAAAATAAATTATGTTTTATTACTTGTGTAAACGATGAAGCTTTGTATCGTCAATCATTATTATATATAAAAAAGTTATACATACCTCATGGCTATGAGCTAGAATATATCGCTGTTAGGGGAGCAAAATCTTTAACAAGTGGATATAATCAGGGGATGTGTAAGTCAAATGCCAAGTATAAAATATATCTACATCAAGACGTATGGATCATTCATCAAGATTTTGTTGTAGATATTTTAGAAATATTTAAAAAAGTCAACCAATTGGGTATTGTTGGAGTTATAGGTACGAAGTCGATACCGCCCAGTGGAGTTTGGTGGGAATCAGATCAAAAAGAAGGAAAAGTAGTAGATAGTCATACTGGCACATTGGAACTTTTGGATTTTCAATCATCTTCTGACAATATGACTATAGTAGAAGCGATAGATGGGTTGTTATTTGCTACTCAGTACGATATAAGCTTTAGAGATGACTTGTTTGATGGTTGGCATTTTTATGATATATCACAATGTTTTGAATTTAAAAAAAGGGGATATAAGGTAGCAATCCCATTTCAAAGAAATCCCTGGTGCATTCATCATTGTGGCATTGTAGATTTAACTGATTATGAGGAGTATAGAAAAATTTTTATCAATGAGTATAGACAAAAAAATAAATTATAGCTTTATCATTTTAAGATATAACCAATGGGAACTTACATTACAAACGATAGAAACTTTGATTAAATCTCTTAATAAAGCCACAATTACCGAAGGAATAGAAATAATTCTAGTAGATAATGGATCTACGGATTCTAGGGATCAAGAGGTTTTTCAATTTATGAAAGATAGTAAATTCAGGGATATTTCTACTAAACAATTTAGATTAGAGGAAAACATGGGTTATCCAGTAGGTATAAACTATGGTATTTCAAAAGCAGAAGGAAATATTTTAATCATTTTAAATAATGATTTAATCTTTAGTCAAGGGTGGTTTAAGCCTTTGGTAGATTATTTAAGAAAGGAACCGGATATTGGAGTTGTAGCTCCATATTTATCTAATGCCTCTGGTATGCAGGATGTAGGATTCTATGAAACAGACTTAGATATCATTCATAAATATGCAATTGCTTTCATGAGGAATCATCAAGGCGATACGATTGAAACAAATAGAGTTATTGGTGCTTGCATGGTAATCAAACGAGAAGTTATTGAACAAGTAGGAGGCAATGATTTTTGGTTTGGTCCAGGTCATTACGATGATGACGATTGGTGTCTTAGAATTAGAATTGCAGGATATAAAATTGCGGTAATTGGAAATTCCTTTATTTATCACATTGGAAGTGCATCATTTAGATCTTCCATGTGGAATGTCAATCAGATTATTCAGCATAATAAAATGAAGTTTATATCAAAATGGCAATTAGATATTCATGAGACTTCTCGTGATAAATTAATTGAAAGTTCTATATTTTCAAGTAAAAAGCATTATGAACCTATTATCAATGCGGATTTTTGCAATCAGAAAGATGGGGATGATCATAAGGTTGATGGTGCTTTATTTATCGCAGATTGGTATAGTGATGCATCTGCATGGCGAAAAAAGCTTGAAGAAATATTAAAAGAAAAAGCAAATGAGAAGTATTTTATTTGGGTACCAAACCCTTATTTTAATCTCAATGAAAGTAAAGACTTGATTGCTTTACAGGACTTTATTTATTTGAATTCAGTTAGGTATGCTTTATATAAAAAAAACATTAGTTGTATTCATACAGAAGTACCAAATATTTATCTCTTACAGTTTGTGAATCGTTTTAATCATATTATAAAAATTGAAAATGATGTAATCAATTCATACATTATAAAAGTAAAAGAAGATAGCCTTTAATCAAATGCGGAGGTTTTGTAACAGTGATAAATATATAGTATCCTTAAATTTCATAGTCATCTTCCAATATAAACATTAAGAAACATTCAGGTACATAAAAGGAGGTGATAGGAAAGGATGAAAGAAAGAGGCACTAAAATTTCTAAAAAAGATAAGATTTATAGGACAGTAAGGGTAGAATTATTTGAAGATTGTATGAATGCAAGGTATTTGGATTGTCAAAATAAAAATAGAATCGCATACAAAGAAGTGACAAAGAAATATAATAGAGCAGAAAGAAGATGTATAAAAGGGGATAGAGTAGCTTGTGGGCCAGTTGATGTTATTGGTGAGCAAGGACCTCGAGGACCACAAGGTCCATGTGGTGAAACAGGAGAACAAGGTCTGGTAGGACCAAAAGGTAATATTGGAGCAACAGGACCGGCAGGACCCAAAGGCGATACAGGAGCAACAGGACCGGCAGGACCCAAAGGCGATACAGGAGCAAAAGGACTGACAGGACCAAAAGGTGATACAGGAGTAGAAGGGCTAGCAGGACCAAAAGGCGATACAGGAGCAGAAGGGCTAGCAGGACCCAAAGGCGATACAGGAGCAGAAGGACTGGCAGGACCAAAAGGTGATGTAGGAGCAGAAGGATTACAAGGACCACGTGGTGAAACAGGAGAACAAGGACCGGCAGGACCAAAAGGCGAAACAGGAGCAGAAGGACTGGCAGGACCAAAAGGAGATACAGGAGCAGAAGGACCGTTAGGACCAAAGGGCGATATAGGAGCAATTGGACCGGCAGGACAAAAAGGTGATTTAGGTCCAAGAGGACCCAAAGGCGATATGGGTTGTAGGGGACATCAAGGACCAAAAGGAGAAACAGGCCCAAGAGGTCATTGTGGACCAGAAGGAGATGAGGGGCCAAGAGGAAAGCAAGGACCGAAAGGTGACATAGGCCCTAAAGGACCAAAAGGCGACACAGGACCAAAAGGTGATACTGGACCTCCAGGAAAATGTGATTGCTTCTGTCATAAAGAATGGCAAGTAATTATAAGAGGCTTATTAGACTTAAATATTAATAAGGTTGATTTTGCTACAACAGCTGATCAAAAAGTAAATAAACAATTGATTAAAAAAGTTGAAGGAAGATTAATTGAAATAGATGATTGTATTATACCAACCAACCAAATGGTAGGTTTGAAATTTGAAGCTGAAGCACAAAATAATGTTGAAACGCATTTGGTGCTTGGAAGTTATGTACCTTATTGGATGAGCGAACCTTTATTTTATGATACAAAATTAAAGGATAGGTTTAAAGCATTTAAAGAAGCTGGGGTTTTAGTTTCAATGCAAACTTGTGGAATGGGAGGATTTTCAAAATTAACAAACCTTACTATCGTTGGAGTTGGTGAGGATTTAGTATTGGCGAAAAAAATGTCTCAAGGGACCATAATAGAATATTATGTAATATCCATCGCCCACATTACTTCTATCGAAAAAACACATATTTTTTAAGAGAATGGAATGCGGAGGTTTTGTAACCTTGACTTTTGTAGAAAGCCCACTTATATATTTTAGTGGGTTTCTTATTTATATAAACGAGTATAACGTTGTGTATTTGATGAAAAAGTGATTTAATTAGGATATACATTGGTATACTAAACATATTAAAGGAAGGTGCTTATGGATAAAACCTTGGATTTTTCAAAAAACATATATGAGCTATGTACTGCCAACCCAGATATCATTGAAATTATGCAGGAGCTGGGGTTTGAAAACATTACAGGTAAGGGTATGCTAAATACTGTTGGAAGAATTATGACTATTCCAAAAGGGGCAGCTATGAAGAATATTCCAATAGAACATATTAAAGCTACCTTTGAAGACAAAGGATATACAATCCTATAGGAGGGAAAAAATATGAGTGAATTAATCAACAACAGAGAATATAGACAACAACAATTAAAGATATTAATAACACAATTACACGAAGGTAAGTCTGTCAATGAAGTTAAGGAGGCCTTTGGAGAATTGATTGAAGGAGTATCACCTACAGAAATTTCTGAAATGGAGCAAGCCCTAATAAACGAAGGTATGCCCGTTGAAGAAATTCAAAGATTATGTGATGTTCATGCGGAGGTGTTTAAGGGATCTATTGAAGAAATACACAGACAAAGAATCCCAGAAGAAACGCCAGGTCATCCAGTTAATACCTTTTATCTTGAAAATAGAGAAATTGAAAAGTTACTAAATGATAAGGTTCAAAAAGCTTTAGAAGATTTTGAGCAAAAGGATAGCCCAGAAAATGTATTTAAACTACTTGAAGTTCTTAATCTACTTTGGGATATTCATAAACATTATTTGAGAAAAGAAAACTTACTCTTTCCTTATATGGAGAAATACGGCATTACTGCACCTCCTAAGGTGATGTGGGGTGTAGATGATGAGATACGTAATCAAATTAAAGAAGTTAAGACAATCCTTCAAAGCTATGACAATGCGAAAGAACAAGTAGTGCAAAAAGCAACTGACGTCATAAAGAAAATCAATGATATGATTTTCAAAGAAGAAAATATACTCTTCCCTATGGTAGTGGATACCTTATCAGAAGATGAATGGAAGACTATTGAAGAAGATAGTGATGAATTTGGATATTGTTTAACTCAACCGATAGCTAAGTGGCAACCAGTCAAAAATAATATAGTACAAGAAGAAGAAAAGAAAAGCGTGAAAGCATCTGATCTTGGACATATTAAGTTTGATACCGGAATTCTAACGACTGAGGAAATCGGTGCTGTATTAAATACGTTGCCATTAGATCTTACCTTTGTTGATAAAGACGGTTTGGTAAAATATTTTTCTCAGGGTAAAGAAAGGATTTTTCCTAGAACCAAATCAGTTATTGGAAGAGAAGTTTCGAATTGTCATCCACCAGCAAGCGTTCATATTGTAGAAAAAATTGTTGAGGATCTGAAGTCTGGTAAAAAGGACCATGAAGATTTTTGGATTAAGATGGGTGAGAAATTTGTATATATTAGATATTTTGCTGTAAGAAATAAGGAAGGTGAGTTTCTTGGTACTTTAGAGGTTACTCAAAATATTGGTCCAATTCACGCACTTGAGGGTGAGAAAAGATTGATTGGAGAATAAGTTATACCGGCTAAATTCATATATAGTAGAGTGAAAAATCTCCTATCTGACAATAATTACTTATATGCAGAAAGGAGATTTTTTTGTACATTAATTTGAATTTAAGTTATTTGATAATACCTTTTCTATATGCGAGGAGCAAAAGTTCTAAATCATAAATATCCTTTTTAATCAGAATACCGATGTCTGTATCGGCAACTAGAATTCGAATACTTCTATTTTCTAAAATAGTTAATTTTGAAAAGATATCTCTATTATTTTGAATTGCTTTTTCGGTTGTTTCAAAAGGTTCATGAGCAGCTAAAATCATTCCATGTGAATTGTAAATCAGTGTATAGCCAGCGATGCCTGTTTCGTTCTGGTAAGCCTTTGACAGTCCACCATCAATTACAAGAAGTTTTCCATCAGCTTTTATTGGGCTTTCGCCTTTTTTTACTTTTACTGGAACGTGACCATTTATGATTCGGGCATTCGTATTATACAAGCCAAATTCTGCCAGTATCAATTCACAAACGCTTTTTTCTTCAACCCAAGTATAATATGGATTTTTGGCTTCCGCATGAGTTGCAGGATCTTCAATATAATAACGTTCGAAGGTTGTAATTTTTTTCTTGCCAAAAAGGGAGGAATTTTCGCCAGTAGTTAAATACCAGAAAAAGTCCACATCTTTTTCTTCGAATTTTTTCATTCTATTTGCATAGGCTTCTCTAACCATAATTTCAAATTGATCGATTAAAGCTCTACCACTATAGAACTTTCCATTCAGCTCAAAGGATTCAAATTCTTTGTTATGATTCATTGGTATACAACCATGGTACAAGAGATTGCCATTGAAAGCTAAATACATACTGCCTTTTGATAGCATTAAGTCCATATGCTTTTGTAGCTTTTCATTTCTGAGGAAAGACTGCTTTAATTTAAGCATAATATCCATTTCTTCTGCGGTTAAGGTATATGGATCGTTTGGATCAATGGTTGGGAAGTGGTTATCTCTTAAAGGGTAAACCTTTCCTTCGTAGTTCACGGTGCTATTTTCATAATCAATCTTATCTAAGAATAATCTACATTCAAAATTATAACTAGGCTTACGTTGAATAAGCTGACCTTCTAGCTTGAACTGAATAATACTAATCGCATTATGTATTTGGGCACTCATCAAATCTTCACGCTTATCTAGGCCATTTTGTGCACTTGGCTTAAAGATATCATGGACTTCAGGATACGTATCCATAGCAAATTTTGCTAAAGGAAGAAGACTTATACCATAAGATTCTTCTATGTTATTAATGTTACCAGCCTTTACTGAAACCCTGATCGTATTTGCAATACACAAAAGAGAACCAGAAGCCGCACCTAACCAAGCAATGTCATGATTACCCCATTGGATATCTAGTGAATGATAGTCCAACAGCGTATCCATAATGATGTCTGAGCCAGGGCCTCTATCATATACATCTCCAATAATATGTAAGTGATCTATGGCAAGATGCTGAATCAACTCACAAATTGCAACAATAAAAGGTTTGGATTGTTCTGTTCGAATAATACTTCGAATAATTTCATCATAGTAATACTGCTTATCAATTACATTTTCTTGTTCATGTAACAATTCCTCAATAATATATATAAAGTCTTTTGGTAACGCTTTTCTAACTTTTGATCTTGTATATTTGGAAGAAACTTCTCTACAAACCTTAATTAACCTATGTAATGTAGTGGCATACCACTCATCAATATCCTCATCTTCAATTCGCAACAATACTTCTTTAGGGTAATAAATTAATTGAGCCAAAGCACTCTTTTGATTACTAGTAATCGTTGTTCTGAAAACATCTTCAATTTTTTTCCTTACAACACCAGAACCGTTTTTTAATACATGAATAAATGCTTCGTATTCTCCGTGTAGGTCAGATAAAAAATGTTCTGTGCCCTTTGGCAGACTTAAGATTGCCTGCAGATTAATGATTTCTGTGCTAGCAGCCTGTATGTTTGGAAATTGTTTTTTTAAAAGATACAAATATTTCTTATTTCGTTCAATTTCATCTAACGCTAATAATTCGTCATTCATAGATGTCCCCCTATTCAAATAAATTATTTAATATCTTCCAATAATTATAACACACAACATAACATTTCTCTAGTAAACACATGTATTATTGTGAAAAAGAACTAGTAAACTTTATCAAGATAAAGTAAAATAGACAAGATAAGGGAGGTAGCTAAATGATTCATAAATTTAAAGGACATATATTAGCAATATTAACAATAACCATATGGAGTACGACCTTCATAGTAAGTAAAATTTTATTAAATCAATTTACTCCGCTACAAATATTATTTTTCAGGTTTATCATAGCAGTATTATTCTTAAGTATTTTATATCCTAAGTTTAAACGGCCCAATAATTTGAAGGAGGAATTATTGTTTTTGATTACTGGAGGGTGCTTGGCGCTATATTTCTTTTTTGAAAACTCAGCCTTAATACATACTTATTCATCCAACGTTAGCTTAATTGTATCTACTATTCCACTCATAACCGGAGTGTTATCAGCGCTTATTTATAAAACCCATTTCTTTACAAAGAAAAGCATTGTGGGCTTTGTTATAGCATACTTTGGAGTAATTTTAATTATCATAAATGGAAATAAGCTTGCAGGCATTGAACCAATTGGCGATTTTTTTGCATTTATAGCAGCGTTGATGTTTGCCCTTTATACACTAGTAATGCAAAAGATTGAAAAAACCTATCATTTGATTGAAATGACAAGAAAAGTTATGTTGTATGGACTTGTTTTCTTGGGTATTATTATTTTGATTTCTAAACAAAGCCTATATATACAAAAAGTTGATATTAGTCTTGTTTTGAGTATGCTATTTTTAGGCATAATTGCATCTTCATTGGCTTTTTTAATGTGGAATAAAGCAATACAGATGCTTGGTTCAATAAAAACAAATCAGTATATATATTTAATTCCTGTTGTAACAACTGTGTTTTCAGCAATCATTCTGCGGGAGGCAATTACACTAATCACAGTTTTCGGCGCTGTATTTATTATTTTGGGACTTTACCTTTCTGAAAATGAAACAGAAACAGAAACAGAAACAGAAACAGAAACAGAAACAGAAACAGAAACAGAAACAGAAACAGAAAATGAAACAGAAAATGAAACTGAAACTGAAAAAGAGACTGGAACAGAAATTGAAACAGCATGAGATATGGAACTGGATGAAAAAATAGGAATATAGTCCCGATTAGTAAAAAAAGTGCCTTTTGTATGCTGACAGCATACCAAATATCGTTATATTCATTGTATGATAGATGCATACCAGTTATCTGGTAATCATTTCTATAGAGACTCATTCATGCGATGCAGTTCTCGTCTTACAAATTTGTTGCAACAAATGAAAATGTTTAGAAAATGAAATTTTGGAAGGATACATTGGGGCGGAGGTCAAACTATCAGATTGAACAAAGAGAATAAGGGGAGATAATAACTTGTGTTTGGGGGAACACAATTAATTTGTAAGGATCGTGACTATTGAGTAAAATTTAATTCAATCTGTAGGGACTAATAAATGTAGGACTACCAAAACGAAAAAGCACGCCGATTTAGAAATAATCGCTGTGCCTTTTTTGTTGAATTAGAAACTATTTATTTTATCCTATTTATAATATCCGTATATTCATCAAATGCTTTATGCCCTTCATCACTTAGCTTATATACACCTTTTTTGACTCTTTCAAACCAAGCATAATGATTATTTAATAATAGTGCTTGCATTTTTTCGTTACCAGTAGCTTCTCTTAAAGCTTTTACGGTCATTTCTTCTTGGTCCTTTAAATAGCTCGCTGCAAGTAGTGCCTTTTCTCTATAGGCAGTAACTAACTTTCCTCTTGAGCCGCCACGATTATGATCTCCGTGTCTATCCGAGAGTTCTTTTAAGGCCAAAGCCTTTTTCTTGCTACTCAATCTTATTGTTTGCATAAATGGAGTAGGGTCAAATAGGATTTGTGCATAAGGAGCTTTTACATCAAGGGCAACCAGTATTAACCCAAGTCCTAAGCGTCTTAATAAATTTTCCTTCTCTTTAAAAGTATGTTTTTTCCTTAGTTGAAATTTTGGTCTAGGAATAGCTATATATACATGTTCCGTTATGCGTTGTCTTTCTATAGCCTGTAAAATAAGCTTTAAATTAAAGGAAGTTTTAAGCTCGATGATAATCATTTCATCACCTTTCATTGCAGTAACATCTATATTTTTTACTTCTCCATTTACTTCATAACCCAATGTTGTAAAGAGACTCTTTATAGGCAAGTATAAATCTGATTCCATCATAATAATACCTCGATATAATTAGTATATTCCTAGTATAGATAAAATAATGAAAATTGTCAAAAGCAAAAGAATGAATGCAATTGGTGTAATATTACAGTTTCTTGACAGTTGGACCAACGGCATTGTAATGAAAAGAGATTAGAGTGTATAATGAAACACAATATAAAATATAAATCATCTTAAGGGGAGCTTGCGAAAATGACTAGAAAAAAGAAAATCGGCTACGCAAAAGTATTGCTTTGTAGTATTTTGATTATGATTAGTTTTGCAAATATTCAAGTAGATGCCCAAAGTGGTATAGGTGTGAGGGTGAATGGAGTTGCAGTAGTTTTTAAAGACACGAAAGCATTTATTAATAATAACAACTATGCATTAGCACCAGTAAGAGAACTGTGTGAAGCTCTTGGGGCAAGAGTAAAATGGAATGGTGCATTAAAGCAAATCACCATTACAAATGAAGAAAAAACGATCATATTAACAATCAATCAAAAAACAGCACTTGTTGATGGAAAAGAAATATCACTAAAGACTCAAGCTGTGCTGAAAAATAACAAAACCTTAGTACCAATTAAATTTATTACAGATACATTGAATCATAAGGCTGAATGGAAACAAAAATCACAAATGATAGATATTACTGCACAACCACTCTATAACCACTACAGAGGTCAATTGCATTCCCATACGGGCGTATCGGATGGATATGGAGAAGTTGAGGAAGCATATAAATGGGCAAAGGAAAAGGGCAATGTTGATTTCTTTGCGGTAACAGATCATTCCAATCTATTCGATAATGGCGATGAAGCTACTTTTGAAAGTCATAATAGTGAAGAATGGGCACTTATGAAAAAAACAGCTGATGAATATAATGAAGATGGAGAATTTATAGCTATTGCAGGATATGAACTCACATACTGGGATAAGGTTTCTGGGCATATGAATACTTATAACACAGAGGGTTTCTACAGTAGACGTAGTATAGAACTAGAACCATATTATGAAAAGTTAGAAAAGGAGGTTGACTCTTTTTCACAGTTCAACCATCCAGGTACGACATGGGGAGATTTCCAAGATTTTGGTTTCTACTCAAAAGAGAGAGACGATGTTATTCATTTATTTGAGGTTGGGAATGGTCCAGGGAAGCAACTTAATAGTGATTATTGGAGATGTGATGGCTATTACTTTAAAGCCTTAGATAAAGGCTGGCATGTTGCACCAACAAATGGGCAAGACAACCATAATAGAGATTGGGTAACCACCAATCCATTTAGAACTGTGATCTTAGCAAAAGACTTAACAAGAGAAGCTTTATTTGATGCAATAAGAGAGCATAGAGTTTATGCTGCAGAAGATAAGAATGTAGAAGTGAATTATACCCTAAATGGATATGTGATGGGTTCCGAAATTACGGATAGCGTTAATCAACTTAATATATACATAGGAGTAAAGGATCCGGACGTTGCAGATAAGGTTCAAGATATCACTATTTATACCAACGGGGGTAAAATTGTAGACTACAAAACCTTTAATAGCAATAATATCAACTATCAAGTATCTTTAGCTCCAAAAGCAGAACAGAGTTACTATTATGTCAGGATAAGGCAAAAGGATAACAATTATATTATCACTGCACCAATATGGATTGATAAATAGGAAAAAGGGTACCGTATTCTTTAACTGGAAAATTAATATTTATATATTGGATTAGAATAATAAAAAAATGGCAGCTCAATAAATGAGTTGCCATTTTTGCTTGTATTGTTTTAAATAAACAGATTATGATTAGCGGCTTCCGTAGCACCTAAATAGGATGCGACACCACCAAATTCAACGCCTTCAATGAGTTCTTCTTCCTTAATGCCCATCAAATCCATAGACATTGTACATGCAACAAACTTAATGCCACTATCCATTGCAGATTGAATTAATTCTTCAAGAGAATTAACATTTTTATCATTCATTACCTTTTTAATCATAGCAGTTCCCATACCACTCATATTCATTTTAGAGAGCTTTAATTTTTTGCTACCTCTTGGCATCATGATTCCAAACATTTTTTCTATAAGGGACTTGGAAACAGATACCTTTTCAGGTTTCCTGAGTATATTTAAACCCCAGAAGGTAAAGAACAAGGTAACCTTTTTACCCATTGCAACTGCACCGTTCGCGATAATCATTGCCGCTAACGCCTTGTCTAAGTCGCCACTAAAAACAACCATTGTACTATCATCGGTAGCTTCTGTCTTATTAGGTGAAGAAGTGGAGGCTTCCTTTTTAATATATATTGCAAAATCCTTGCTTCTTTTTTCAGATTTAAGGAATGTGTTACCTGTTTTTTTGCACCAAGCTTGAACATCTACGCCAAAGCCAGGATCTGTAGCAAATACCTCTAGGATATCTCCATTATTAAGCTCGTGAATTTTGGAATTCACTTGCATAATTGGACCAGGACACTGCAAACCACATGCATTTAGAGTAACCGTTTGACCTGTTATTTGTACAATCTCCTCAACCTCTGGGGCACCATCATCTCCTAAAACAGGAATGTTTTCAAAATCACATCGAGGATTCGTATAATCACCATAAAACATCCTATATAAGCTGAACCCACCAAGTAGGTTTTTAACAGTAAATCCATTTTCTGATAATATTCTTGCAGCAATGTAACCACGTAATCCAACCGCGCAATAAACAACAATTAATTTATCCTTAGGTAATTCATTCAATCGTTCTCGTAAATCATTGATTGGTATGTGGATAGCATTTTCTATTGCACCAAGTTCATATTCTATGTTTTCTCGTATATCTAAGATGATTGATTCGCTAGAATCTAAGTTAATTAACTCACGCCATAAAATTGGAGCTTGATCACCCAGCAATATATTTTCTGCGGAGAAGCCGGCTAAATTTGTTGGGTCCTTTGCAGAGGAATAGGGAGGTGCATAAGCAAGTTCTAATTTTTTCAAATCATAAATAGTTCCACCAAATCTCATTGCAGTTGCAATAACATCAATTCTCTTTTCTACGCCATCAAATCCAACATTTTGCGCCCCTAATATTTTACCGTCATTATCAAAAATGACTTTTAAGGTCATAGGCATTGCTCCTGGATAATAACCTGCATGAGATCTTGGTTGCACAATGGTGATCCAGTAATCCTTACCATATTCCTTGCCTAAACGGTTGAGGATTTTTTCGTTTGTACCAGTGGTTGCAACGGTTAGATCAAAAACTTTGGCAACTGAAGTACCTTGGGTACCTTCGTAGGATTCCATTCTACCAACTATATTGTTTGCAACTATACGACCTTGTTTGTTTGCGGGTCCAGCAAGTGGAATCATAGTTGGAATTTGATTCACATAATCAATTACTTCAATAGCATCTCCAATAGCATAAATAGATGCATCACTTGTTTTGAGATATGGATCTACAATAATTCCACCACGAGCATTTACATCTAAGCCAGAATCCTTAGCAAGACTACCATTTGGAGTAACTCCAATAGATAGAATAACTAGATCTGAAAGTACATTTGTACCATCTTGAAGCTCAACAATTGTAACGCCATCATTATAAGAGAAGGTTTTTACACCATTTTTTAAATGTAGACGGATACCTTGGTTTGATAAATGATTGTGAATTATTTGAGCCATTTCGAAATCAACAGGAGTAAGTACCTGGTCCACCATTTCAACTAAAGTTACTTCGATTCCAAGGTCATGTAAATTTTCTACCATTTCAATTCCTATAAAGCCACCACCAATTACTGTAGCTGTTTTTACCTTATGAGTATCGATATAGTTTTTTATCGAATCTGTATCGGGTACAGTCCATAGCGTAAAGATATTTGGGCTATCAATACCAGGTATTTTAGGTCGAAGAGGGGAGGAACCAGGAGATAATACTAACGTATCATAACTTTCTTCATAGGTTTGCCCTGAGACAAGATCATTTACTAACACCGTCTTCGTTTCTCTATTAATAGACATTACTTCGCTTTGGATGCGAACATCCATATTAAATCGTGCTTTCATAGCTTCAGGCGTTTGAACAAATAGAGCATTTCTATCTTTGATAGTTCCGCCTATATAGTAGGGTAAGCCACAATTTGCATACGAGATGTAGGGCCCTCTTTCAAACATGATTATTTCTATAGACTCATCTAATCTTCTTAGTCGTGCAGCGGCACTAGCACCACCGGCGACACCTCCGACAATAATTACTTTTTTGGACATAGCAATTCCTCTCTTTAATTTATTTTAATTAGTTTAATTTTAATAATATATTTATATATTACAATAAATAGATATAGATGTCAAGAGAAAAGCCATGAAAGTTTTAATGATCAGGGCTTTTTATCGAACAGTGAAATTGTTTTTTTATTGAAAGCTAAACTGTTTAGAATGCGTTAAAGGTGTAGACGGTCTATTATTATTTTGAGTCTTTAAATACAAGAGTTCTATAAACTAGCAATGCAGCATCAGCCCTAGTCATTGAATTTTTACCATTGAAGTTAATTTCCTCCTCGGGCTTAAGTATACCTGCCTCAATGGCTATAGCGGTATATTCCTTTGTCCACTCATCCATCTGATTTGCATCTTTATAAGTAGAAAGTAGTTGTAGATTTGCTGTAGTAATAGTGTCGGTACTCTTTAAATAAGTAGAACAAATTTTTACAATCTCTTGTTTAGAAATAACTTGGTTTGGTTTAAAGGAGTTATCAGAATAACCATTAATCATACCTGCTTGTTTTGATACGGTAACAAATGGATTGAACCAATTGGTACTCTTAACATCTGTAAAAGTAGTTGAAGTACCATCATCCTTTAAATCAAAGCCAAGCACTAATATCTTGGCAAATTCTGCTCTTGATACAGGATTTATGGGGTCATACAACCCATTTCCTTTGCCCTCAATAACCTTTTTTTCACTTAAAGCATCAATTGCACTAATGTTTTCATCGGATAGGCTATCTAGGTCTTTAAAGTAAATGCTTTTTGATGGAATTATAGGAGGATTAGGATTAGTAGAAGCGCTACGCCAAATAACAATATCGTTCTTACCATCAGCTACACCTGTGAGCTCGGGGCTATTTGTATAGCCAACACCAATAAGATTACCATTTATTTCAGATATTTCTAAAATGTAATCATTCGCAGTACCACCAATTGGCATCATATTTTTAATTTGCCCGCTTGAATCTACAGTGATTATTATACTATCTATTTGTCCTAATGCTGACGTACCAATAGTTGTGGCATTAAAATAATCAGTGATTAGAGAATCTCCTTGTACTAAATTTATATTCCCCGTAATCAAGTTGCTTATATTTGAAGATATATTCTGTGTTGATAAATAGATCATATTACTATCAAATAAGTGGATAAAATGGGAAGGAATATTATTTGTATATTTTACTCCTGAGAGCAAGTGGTATTGTCCGTTGTTAATTGAAAGAGAGCCACGAATCATAAAGTGTTCAATGGTTGGATCTAGAAATTCAGTGGGTTGAACTACACCATTTTTATCAATAGGGATTGTGATTGTTTTTATATCCCAAGTTGTAATACCGGTGCCAAAGGTTTCATCATATACAAAAAAGAGATAATGATTACTTGTTATAATCATTTCGTCAACGGTATCAGAGTTATTCTCAAGTGTATTATGAGACCATAAAGTAGTACCACTGCTATCCATTAGAGCCATTGAAGCCATATTGTAGTTACTAGTGCTCTCACCTTTTCCACCAATATGACTGTAATAGCCACCTAGTAGGATGTTCCCTGTATCATCTATCTTCACATGGGACCATGCTCCTTGCTCTAGGATGCCTTGTCCAACTCTTTCCCAGAGTAAGTTACCTTGATGATCATATTGGAGTACCATACGCTGATAAGCGCTATCATAACCAACGATTACAAATCCTTGATTATTCTTTGCTATATCAAAAAAAGAACCATTATAAGAACTCATCCAAAGAATATCTCCATTAAATGATAATTTAGCTATGTAACCTGTCCTAACTTGGAAACCATATTCCTGTGAATCTGAACTCCCAATAACAACAATATCATTCTGATTAATAATGGCTTTTTTTACAGAATCATCACCATTTGCGTGGAGGACAGTGTACTGGCCTACAGAGTTGACAGAGGGTGCGGCAAAGGCGCCTGAGGACATAGAGCTAATACTTAAGACGATAACCAGTACAAATACATAAATTTTCTTCATTAAATTACCTCCCGAAATAATCGTTTGTAAGTTTTTAATATATAAATCAATGAATTCCTTCATATAACTTCTGTTTAATAATTCAAATGGCAACAAATAAACTAATAATTAAACATATTATTATAGTATCATAATATTGGTCAGAACAAAAGTGGAAACACGTGAATCTTTGAAAATAATTATTTTAGTGGTATAATATGGAAATGAATGATTAACTAAGGATCCTATGATAGGGTTTACTGATAAGCACTTGCTTATCCATCAGTACGCTACGATTTTTTCTACATAATAGTTTGTTAATAAGGATATTACTATAAATAAATAATGATACTGATAATGAAGTTGACCTATATTTAGGCTGGTGAAAGGTGGTAGAGATATGAGTTCAAGAATTCCTAAGAATCCCAATGTACACGTTAATTATGATCTTTCAAAGTTAAAAGAAGTTTGGTTGGCAGGAGGGTGCTTTTGGGGAGTAGAAGCGTATATTGCTAGAATATATGGAGTTTACGACGTGACCTCGGGTTATGCAAATGGAAATACAGTTAATCCAACCTATGAAGAGGTTTGCTCTCACACCACGGGGCATTCAGAAGCTGTTCATGTAAGATATGATCCAGAGAGAGTAAGCCTTGAGGTTTTATTAGAATACTATTTTAAGGTAATTGATCCGACAATGAAAGATAGACAAGGCAATGATAGAGGTTCACAATATAGAACAGCAATATACTATAAAGATGAAGCTGATCGGTTTATTATCGACAGTATCATTGCTAAGGAGCAAGAAAAGTATTCACAAAAAATTGTTACTGAGGTAGAACCACTTGCACAATACTTTTTAGCGGAGGACTACCATCAAGATTACTTGGAAAAGAATCCAAGTGGTTATTGTCATATCAATTTTGCGCATCTTAATGATCAAAAGGAATTACCAATGAATGTTGAAGCTTATAGCTACATTAAGCCTACAGATGAGGAACTGAAAAGTAAATTATCAGAAATACAATATAAGGTGACACAGCAAAATGCAACGGAGAGACCGTTTGAAAATGAATATTGGAATATATTTGAGGCAGGAATCTATGTTGATATTACTACAGGAGAACCACTATTTTCATCAAAGGAAAAATTTGATTCTAGTTGCGGATGGCCAAGCTTTTCAAAGCCTATTATTCCAGAAGTAGTTAAGCATACAAATGATAAAAGCTTCAATATGCATCGTACAGAAGTGAGAAGTCGAGTAGGAGATAGTCACTTAGGACACATTTTTGAGGATGGGCCAAAAGAAATGGGTGGTAAACGGTATTGTATTAATAGTGCTTCAATACGGTTTATACCGTTAAATAATATGGAGAAAGAAGGATACGGTGCATTGATTAATAGCGTAAAATAATGCGAAACATAATGTAAGGGAAACAAGAAAGGGTTATCATGCAAGTCAGCACAGATAACCCTTTCATTATAGTAAAAAAGGATGAAAATATAAGTTGTTTCAATGAGAAAATCATTGTTACGGTAATTAATTTAATAATGAATTAACGGGTGTATATACTAAGTTAAAGCTATCTGCCACGCCTTTGCAAGTCATATAACCATTAAAGGTATTCAATCCCTTTGCCAAATTTGAATTAAACTTGAGTGCATCTATTACACCAAGGTTGGCTAATTCGAGTATATATGGTAGAGTAGCAGCTTCTAAAGCGAAAGTAGATGTACGTGGAACAGCACCTGGCATATTTGCTACAGAATAATGAATAACGCCATATTTTTCATAGCTAGGATTATCATGAGTTGTAACTCGGTCAATGGTTTCAATGGAGCCTCCTTGATCAATAGCAACATCAACAATTACAGCCCCTTTTTTCATGGATTTAACCATTTCGGTAGTAACGGTTTTAGGTGCTTTTTCTCCTGTTACTAAAACAGCTCCAATCAATAAATCTGTATCCACAACTGCGTCTTCAACGTTGTGGTAATTGTATTTCAGTGTTGTAACACGTCCACCAAAGATATCATCAAGATAAGCCATTCGTTCGCTGTTTACATCCATAATAGTAACAATAGCGCCTAAACCAATCGCCATTTTTGCTGCGTTTGTTCCAACAACGCCACCACCAATAATTAAAACTTTAGCAGGCTTAACGCCAGGAACGCCACCTAATAAAATGCCAGCCCCACCATTGTATTTTTGGAGTAAGGTCGCCCCAATTTGTACAGACATTCGACCTGCAACCTCGCTCATTGGCATTAGAAGTGGTAGTCTTCCATTTGGAAGTTCAACAGTTTCGTAAGCAATGCTTGTAATTTTTTTTCTGATCAGTGCTTCAGTCAATTTTAAATTAGCAGCTAGATGTAAGTATGTAAACAAATTTTGACCTTCATGGAAAAGCTCATATTCACTTTCTAACGGCTCTTTCACTTTAATAATTAATTCTGATATGTCAAACAAGTGTTGTTTATCTTCAATGAGAGTTGCACCTGCTACCTCATAATCAGCATTTTCAAAAGAGCTTCCGAGTCCTGCATTTTTTTCTACATAAACCGTATGTCCTTGACTAACAAGGGTTTTTACACCACCAGGTGTAAGAGCTACTCTGTTTTCGTTGTTTTTAATTTCCTTTGGAACACCGATAATCATATAAAAGACCTCCGAAAGTGTTTAATTTGTGGGTAGGATTGAATATTGATTTTTTACTGTTGATAAAACTACGTTGGTTTCCGTTTTTTGAATACCTGTGACGCTTTTTATCTTATATAAAATTGCTTCCAAAGAAGCGGTGTTTTTAGTGACGATTTTAAGAGCATAGTCGAAATTCCCTGCTAAATAGTGGCATTCTAATATTTCTTCTTGGTCGTGAACAAAGGCTAAGAACATATCCGTGAAATTTGGATTTTCTAAGCTCACAAACATAATCGCCATCAAGGTTTTATTGAAAACTTCAGGGTTCAAGATGGCAGTATATTGGGAGATAATACCTGAACTTTCTAGCTTTCTTAAACGATCGCTGGTTGCTGAAATCGACAGATTTACCTGTGCACTCATTTCAGAAATGGAAATACGTGAGTTTTTTTGAAGTAAAGTTAATATTTTTATATCAAGTTCATTCATAAGTAAAACCTCTTTCGAAAGATTATATATATATTATACTTCATCTGAAAAAATAATGGAATAGTCATTATAAAATGCCTAATTATTTCTGATATATATAAAATAACGCTAATAATTAAGAGCAATATAGAAAAAAATAGATCAATAGGATAATTTTTAGGGTGTTCGTTGTTGAGTTTGAAAATTGTATTAGGATTGAAGAAGGTCGAAACATCGACTATAAACATATAAATAGTAAAAAAACAAACTATTAAATTGATTAATATAGAAAAATTTGGTATAATTTGGATATCGATGATAAGCATAAAATTCGAGGTGACATAAATGGGCGTTATACTAATTGTAGAAGATGAAGTGAATATACGAGATGGATTAATAAAGATAGTTAGTGGTATTGATAACAGTTTAACAATACATGCGACTGGCTATGCGGAAGAAGCGCTTAGTATCGCTAATTTAGAAAAAATTGATGTTTTCTTTTTAGATATACAGTTAACAGATTATACGGGTATTGAACTAGCAAAGCAAATAAGAGAAATCGATGTGTATAAATTAACTCCGATCGTATTCATTACAGGAGTTCATAACAAGGAGCTTGAGGCCTATAGAAAAATTCATTGCTATAGCTTCATTAACAAACCTTTCAATGACGTTGATATCAGAAACGTCTTCCAAGAAATTCAAAATGGATTAAAAATTCAAGAAGATTTAAAAATAATTAAATTTAGGGAAAAAGAATTTACTTACATATTAAATCAAGAGGATATTATTTATATTGAACATAAAAACCGTAAGCTTTTTATAAAGACCATTTATGAGGAAGCAACTTTTTCGTATTATTCTTTAACGAAACTGATAGATAGATTGAATAATGATTTTATGAGATGTCATAAAAGCTATATAGTAAATACCACTTATATCAGAAAAATTGATAGAATTAATAATTATCTAAACGTTCAGAAGGATGAAAAGATGATACCTATTGGCAGGAAATTTAAGGAAGATATATGGAGGGTTACGATATGACGATATTTGAAAGTATTATATTAACAATTTTTGATGTTACGTGTTATGTTTTAGTTTCGCAAAGCTTATTAGAAAAAAAGGCTAGAAAAAGTTATCTACTAGTATGTATCTTGTTTTTTTCTGTAGTAGGGGGCATAGAAAGCAATCTAGTTGATGGATGGTATAATACATTAATTTTAGGAGTACTATTAATTATTATGACCTATATTTTATATAAACAAAAGCTTTTGGAAAACATATATGTGTATCTGATTAGTTCAATATTTATTTTATCTATTCAATTGTTATCTGTTTTACCACTATTGCTAATATTTGGTGATATTTCATATAATTTTAAAAATGGATTAATTGCTCAATCAATATTTCTTGCATCGATTTTTTTGGTTACAAAATTCATTCCAATTCATTATATATATGATTTTGTAATTAATAAAAATAAAGTATTTAAATATTTAATTATTAATACATTTATAATTCTATTGTTTGTGCTTGTTTATTGGAATATTAGTATTAATGGGTTTTTAGAGAATTTAATTAGTATATCAACATTATCATTGGTAATCATTTACATAAATTTCATCATTTTGAAAAATAGCTTAAAAAATGAGCAAGCACTGAATAAGCTAAAAGTTAACGAACAATATATGCCAGTTATTGATGAATTAATCTCAGATATTAAAGCAAGACAACATGATTTCAAAAATCATTTGCAGGCACTTAATATGATGATCTTTGCAGCTAAGGATAAAGAAGATTTGTTGATACGATATGAAAAATATACTGGAGAAATTGCAAGTAAGGATGAGTTAAATGAATTTCTCAAATATAATAACAGAGTAGTTTCTGGATTTTTATATGGGAAAAAATCACAGGCCGAAGCTATGAATATTAAATTTTCTGTGCAGATATTAGAGCCGGTTTTTGAATCCAAGCTCTATGACTATGAGTGGATTGAACTTTTTGGGATATTTATTGATAATGCGATTGAAACAAATGTTGAGAATAATGAGATCATTGTCATTATTGATAAAGAAAAAGATATGAATGTACTTATAGTTAAAAATAAGCATCCATATCTAGAAAAAGAAATATTAAAAAATATGTTTAATAGAGGTGTTAGCTCAAAGTCCAAATCAAATCGTGGTTATGGTCTTAATAATGTAAAACAGATTGTTACAAAATATCATGGTTCAATTGAAGCTTATAATGAATCAGGTGCTGATAACTTTGTTGTTCTCAAAGCACTTATTCCATAACTCTTTATTCCATTTGTTTTAAACAATCTGGACATTCAGGCTCGCCCCACATATAATAACAATTTGATTGGGTAAGAATAATAGGTGCGGCCATGATTAATAAACTACAAATCATTTGAAGTGGCATTTTTAATTTTTGTTTTATGTTCATATGTAATTCCCCCTAGCGCAATCAATAATTGAATAGATTGTAAAGTAATGACCCATACTGCATAAGCAAAGTATGTGCTATTGCCAGTTACATAATAAAAAGTAAAATTAACGACTACAACCATAATGCTAATAAATTTGAACTGTAACATTTTCTTTTCCGAATACTTTGGTCTTTGTTTAGGAGTAATCGGAGTGAGCAACACCATAATAAACATATTAAAAAAAAACAATCCAATTAATAACGGTAATGTAATGAAAATATGATGATGTAAAAAAATGCAAATACTCAAGAAACAAGTAGTGAATATAAGGCAACCGGAAAAGGTTTTTAAATGAAGTCCTCCAGAAAAGCATCTTATCAACATCAATGATACTAAACAATAAATAAATGCCAATCCTTCCCCTAAAAGACTAAATCCGATAAACATAATAATTATTTTTAACATATCATTGATAATTAACTCAAGCATATATTTCAGCTTGATGCCGTCTACCTCACCTAAGTCTAATGTCTTGTCGAATATCCCATACACCTTCTTGATTATATATGTATTCATCACATCACCTTCTGTAAATAATTGTTACTTGATAATAACAAAACCACCCATTTTGTCAATCGTGAATGTACAAACGACACCTATAGCCGCACAAACGACAAATTTGTATCAAATGCTGTTTGTATTTCCAGAGATGTCGCTTGTACGAAATCATTATCAACTTTAATAAAATATATGAGTATGTTCATAATAATAGTACATAAAAACGAAAAGATTTGTTATAGATAAACAACGGGCATAATAATGAACCCGAATTACAACAGTTAAGACAAAGTATGCAAATTGTAATTTGAATGTTTCAGATACAAACAATGACAAAACGCGGTAAAATTATCGAAAGATCAAAGAAGTAAACAACGAAAGGATGTAAATGCTCTTTTTTTTATTTGCAAATCAAGATATGCTGCAATGAAAAAAGTGGATGATGGAAAACTAAAAAAGTATGGAACATTATTTGATCTTCCAACGTCAAATAAATACAATTACATAAAATTAGGAGGTTATACAATGATACTAAAAAAAACAATGGGTATACTTGTCGCAGGCTGTGTTCTATTAGGCAATGTAACATATGCCCAAGCAAATGGAAGCAGTGATGAAGCAGTACCAGTATTATATGAAACGCAGACACAAGCTCCATTATTAATTTCAGCAAAAGAAGAGGGATTCAAATCAGAGATAGATTATAAGAACCTCATTATTGAATTTAAGGGTAAAACCATTCAATATGATATAGAAGCTCAGTTAGTAGAAGGAATTTTCATGGTTCCATTAAGACATACATTAGAGGAAATGGACTATAAAGTAACATGGAATAATAAGTCCAAATCTGTTGAAATATCAAAGGGTGCTCAATACACAAGCATTAACATTGGTAGCAATTCATATTATAAAAATAAAATGGCTCCAATACAATTATCTAGCGCACCTGTCATTATTGAAGGTAGAACGCTAGTACCAGTAGAATTTCTTACAGAAATCATAGGTAACGGTGTTACAATAGAAAACAATGTACTCAAAATTCATGATGAGCCATTTGCATCTAGAAGCGGATATATTTATAAAATTGAAGAAGGTGATCAAGAGTGGATACTCACTATAACAACAGAAAAACAAACCACTCAGACTTTTGCGCCAGAAAGTACAGATAGAATAATTGTTCATCTTTTAAAGGACTCATCGATTGTTAATAGAGGAACATTAGATATTGAAGATTTTGTTACCGTTGTTCATTATCCAGTAATGACCATGATTTTCCCTGCTGAAACTTCAGCACTCATTATTTATTGAAAATTAAACTAACGGAAGAATCTTGCATTTGGCTATGAAAGCGAAGGGAAGGCAAGATTTTGTAACATAGAATTAAATAGCAAAAAATAGCAAAAAATAGCAAAAAATAGCAAGAAGATGGTTCCTAAAAAAGTAATTAGGAGCCATCTTCTTTAAATTCAACAGGATCTTTCTCGAAAAAAGTCCAAGGGTTTAAAAATGTACCATCCTTCCAAATAGCAAAATGAAGATGCGGCCCAGTAGAATAGCCA
The DNA here is from genome assembly GCA_002841625.1 of Firmicutes bacterium HGW-Firmicutes-1. Lineage (NCBI taxonomy): Bacteria > Bacillati > Bacillota > Firmicutes bacterium HGW-Firmicutes-1. The sequence goes on from PHAG01000009.1 coordinate 184,620, forward strand.
GTAGACCCCATTTTGCCAATTACATCACCTTTTGCTACTAAGGTACCCTCTTTAACATCTATTTCACTGAGATGAAAGGAAGATGTAAATATGCCTAATCCGTGATCAATCACAATTGTATTACCAGTAATAATCAGTTCTTTTGCTAAAACAACTTTACCATGGTTTGAAGCCACTATTGGTGTGCCGGTTTGATTAGCGATGTCAATTGCAAGATGTCTCGAGGGAGTAGGATTATCATTTGTATACCGTGTTGCACAATAATCTGTTGATATTTTTCCATCAGTTGGTTGAATAAATGGCCCATCCCATAATTTTTCTTGAATAGGATTAGCTCTAGCAGCATCGAAATATACTTGATCGTTTGCTGAATTATCAGATGTATTAATTGCGGCTGTAGACCCTTTTACTTTTAAATATTGAACATCAAACTCTTTTGCTAAGATCTCAACATTTAAAGTAATCACCAATTCATCTCTAGAGTTAGAAGCCAGAATTGTATACTGTCCAGGAGTAGTCCAAGCGTATATAGGAATAATCCCGATAAAGCCCTCTTCATAAGGATAAAAGTGAAGTTCCTCATTGTAAAAAGGTGCGGTGACTGTAAAACTTTCAGTTTCCTTCACATCAGTAACTAAAATAGCAAAACTATCCCCAGGATAAGCAGTCGTTTGATTGAGCTCATAAGAAATAGGTAAATCTTGAGGAGCATCATTTACAATTAAGGTACTGATTTCATCAATAATCAATTGAAATTGAAGATTATCCATCTCTTTAGAATTATCTTGATTATCTAAATTATTTTTGTTTTGCATCCATATGCTAATTATGACAAGTCCAATAATAAGACAAAGTCCTAATGTAAGTTTTTTCATTGTTCCCCTCTATTCAAAAGTTATAGAATGCTGTCCTATAAAATATATGGGTTTCTTTTTAACTTTATTCATCCTTACATCTTATCAGATAGAAGGCATTTATGAAACCCGTAGTGAACAATATAAGAAAATATCACAATAAACCTATGTAAAATAACCGCGCATATTGTCGGTGAATGTCGAATTAAAACATCAAATTATCATAAAAATAAAATATAATTGACAATTTGAGAGATATAATACTATAATGTAGTAAATTAAAAGCTTTTTCGGACAAATGATATACATACTATAAAATTTTGCAACAATATAGATGAGTGCAGCAACCAAATGGGGAGATTCAACTGCTTTTATCTGAATATAGTTGTGGGATAATAAAATCTAAGGAGTAAGGGAAATGAGAAAAAAAATAATAAGAGTTCTAAGCTTACTAATCATGGTGGTATTTATCTTTCATGTTATGATTGTTCCATCAACTGCTACTGGGATTGGGCAATTTGATCAAAAAGATCATGCACCGGAAAAAGATGTTAAATATGCAACGGATCGGGTTATTGTTAAGTTTAAGGAGGTAGCAAGCACAAATGACATCGAAACGACGACTAAAAGCATTTCAGGGATTAAAGTTAAGAAAAAATTAAAGTCAAATATTGAAGTTGTAATGATTGAAAATGATGCTACCGTAGAAGAAGTTATTTCCGAATTACAAAAAAATGAAAATGTGGAATATGCAGAACCAGATTATTGGTGTGAAATCGATTCACAAGTTGATGACCCTTTTTTCAGCAATTTATGGGGATTAGAGAATGATTCGGATTTTGATATTGATGCAGAAGCGGCTTGGGACATTACAATGGGTTCACAAGGTGTTGTTGTTGCTATTATCGATGAAGGAGTAGATGTCAATCATCCGGATTTGATAGACAATATATGGATTAATCCCAATGAGATACCAAATGACGGGATCGATAATGATGGTAATGGATATATAGATGACATAAATGGATGGGACTTTTTTAACAATGATGCATCGGTTTATGACGCAGGAGGAGACTACCATGGTACTCACGTTGCAGGTACCATTGCTGCAAAAGGTAACAATGGTATTGGAATAACAGGGGTAGCCCCTAATGTAAAAATCATGTCACTTAAGTTTGTTGGACCTTATGGCGGATATACAAGTGATGCTATAGAAGCGATTGATTATGCCAATATGATGGGTGTGAAAATTGCAAATAATTCATGGGGGATTGGATTCTATAGTCAATCCTTAAGAGAGGCGATAGATAATTATAATGGGGTTATCATTGCTTCCGCTGGAAACAATGGTGTAGATACAGATGTAATGCCAAATTATCCTGCTTCCTATGACTCGCAAAATGTCATTTCTGTTGCAGCAGTAGATAGTACGGGTAACCTTTCAGGTTTTTCAAATTATGGGATTAATTCTGTTGATTTAGCAGCTCCGGGCAGTTATATCTACAGTACACTTCCAGGGGGAATTTATGAATATGGTAGTGGAACGTCGATGGCAGTGCCTCATGTTTCGGGAGTTGCAGGATTATTATTAAGTACGAATCCTTCATTATCAGCTATAGAGATTTGTGACATCATCAAGCAATCTACAAATACCTATGCTTCCTTAGAAGGAAAGGTGGCTACTGGGGGGCTGCTAAATGCATACCAAGCATTGTCAAGTTCAGGCGACATGCATCTCTTTGTTGAAAATAGCAGTCCTTATTTTGGGGAGAAAAAGGTTGCACTTGATAAAGATATCCTATTGAATTTCTCAGAAACCATTATAGAGTCTGTAAATTTTGGAAACATAATACTAACGGAAAATGGAAGTCCAGTACATATAGAATGTAGTATCAGCGGTTCTTCTTTGCTTATTTCCACAGATACGTTGAAGAATGATCGTTTATATCTCCTTGATGTTCCTGTAGGTGCAGTAGTGAATGAAGCTTCTATAGGGTTAAGTGAAGCGTATACATTGCGTTTTTCTACTGCTGATACTGTTGCACCAAATATAATAGGTTCTCAACCCACCAATAAAGCAACCAATGTTCCGATTACTTCACCAATCGTTGTTGTATTTGATGAGTTGGTTACTGACGGAATCGAGATCAATCATATCACGATTAATGGAGACCCAATTGGAACTGTAGGATTTTATGCCATGGTGATGGATAATTTGCTTTATATTTGGAATGATACAACCTTAGCATATAATACCAAATATAAAATTACTATACCAGGACATGCGGTCGTAGATCAAGGTGGCAATCATAATGAAGAACCATTTACTTTTAAATTTGTTACTGAAAAGGATACGATATCGCCACAAGTAATCAGTACAAATCCAGAAATGGGTCAAGTTGTACCGAGGGACACGAAAATCATCATCACCTTTGATGAGGAGATTGAACGAGATAAAAAATTCAGTGATATTAAAGTTATAATCAATGATAAAAAATGTAGCAATATATCCTTCCATTCGAAAATTGCAGGTAATCAACTGATTCTAACACCAAAAAAGAAGCTAATAGGATTAACAAAGTACACTGTTTCAATTCCAGCTCGTGCAGTTAAAGATATTGCGTGTAATTCTTTGAATTCTAGTTACACATTCAACTTCACCACAGAATAAAAATAAGCAGCATTTAACTGAATGCGGAGGTTTTGTAACATTGACTAAAAAAACGGTTACTAATTAGACTGAATTTTTGAAAAGGATTCTATCTAATTTGAGTAGCCGTTTTTTTGTTGACGAAGAGACCTTCTTTAATAAAGAATTTGAACAAATAATAATTATTAGCTGTTATATTAGGATTATTTATGATAAAATTATATTTGAAAAAAAGCACATAATTAATGGAGGTTTTAACAATGATTAACACAATAAATGTAACAGAAAACATATATTTTATCGGAGTAAATGATAGAGAAACTCATTTGTTTGAAAATTTATGGCCGCTAGAACAAGGAGTATCCTACAATTCTTATTTAATCAATGATGAAAAAGTAGCGATTTTTGATACTGTAAAAGGTTCTAAACTTCATGATTTTTTAAATAATATCGAAAATATTATTGGTGATAAAAAAGTAGAATACTTAATTATTAATCATATGGAACCTGACCATTCTGGTGCCATTAAAGCAGTGAAGCAAAAATATCCAGAGATTACGATTGTGGGAAATAAAAAAACAATTGAAATTCTCGAAGACTTTTATGGAAAATTTGAGAAATATCTTATCATTGATGATGGAGATGTATTAGATTTAGGGCAACATAAGCTTAGATTTTATTTAACACCTATGGTTCATTGGCCGGAAACTATGATGACTTATGAAGAAACCGAAAAGATTCTTTTTTCAGCAGATGCTTTTGGCGGATTTGGGACTTTAGATGGTGGCATTTTTGATGATGAAATAAATTTAGACTTTTATGTAGAGGAAATTAGAAGATATTATTCTAATATCGTTGGTAAGTATAGTGCTATGGTACAAAAAGCATTGAAAAAGCTTACAGTAGCAAAGGTTGATATTAAAATGATAGCACCAACTCACGGACCTGTTTGGCGTACCAATCCAGGATGTATCATTGAATATTATGATCAATGGTCAAAGGGAGAAGCAGAAGAGGGTGTTGTTATTGTTTATGGTTCCATGTATGGCAATACACAAAAGATGGCTGATTCAATTGCTAGATCTCTATCAGAAGAAGGGATTACAAATATTAGAATATATGACGCTTCAAAAACACATGTATCTCATATTATTAGTGATATTTGGAGATTCAAAGGAGTTATCTTAGGTAGCTGTGCGTATAATACTGGATTATTTCCTGCAATGGAAACGGTAACTCATAAAATTGAGAATTCTCAATTGAAAAACAGATATTTAGGAGTTTTCGGAACATCGTCTTGGAGTGGTGGAGGTGTTAGCAACTTAGACAAATTTGCTGAAAGAGTCAAATGGGAAAAGCTTGGTGAATCTGTAGAAGCAAAATCATCTGCTAAGGAAGAAGATTTAGAAAAATGTGGTCAAATAGCAGCATTGATGGCTCAAAAGTTAATAGCTGAAAGAAATTAATTTAATAATAAAAAGAAGACTAGGAAATACTAATCTAAGATGATGTAAAATTCTTAGGAGGCTATTTCATATGTCATATCATGTATTATACATTTCTTCAAGTTCAAAGCCAGAAGAATTTTCTACGAGTAAACAAGTGGGACGTTATATGTTAAATCAATTACTGCAACAACACCCAGATGCGATAATTGAGGAATTAGATTTATATACTGCCAATATACCAATGTTTAACTATAAGCTGTTTTCAAGTCGGGCAACATTACCACCGCCCGAAGAATATGAAAAATTATCTGATGAGGAAAAACAACAAATAACAAGAATCAATGAACTTTGCGATCAATTTTTGAGAGCAGATCGATATATTATTACTGCACCTATGTGGAGCCTTTTCTTTCCTGCAATTTTGAAACAGTATTTAGATTGCATCATTATTCAAGGAAAGCTAATTGACGTATCTACGAATCATGTGAAAGGTCTTTTAGATGATAAAGCAAGAAAAATGGTATACATTCAATCCTCAGGAGGAACCTATCCCTTGATAATTTCTTGGAAGCTTAATCAAGGTGCGAAATATTTGGAAGAAATTTTCGGCTTCTTGGGTGTCATAAGTTTTAAAAAGGTTTTGGTAGAAGGGGTAGATTCAACAGATATTTCAAAAGATGAAGTTATGCAATATGCAAAGGAAGATGTAGATCATCTACTAAGAAGGTTTTAAAATTACTGCGATAATAGATTTGTATTATAAATTTTAAAAAACTACTTGACAGGACACCTAGGCATTTGCTATAATTCAGTAAATAAATTTAAACATGATAAATGCAGTGACGGAGACGTGGTTTTTAAACAGATAGTTTCAGAGAGTCGATGGTTTGGTGAGAATCGATACTATAGTAATAACCCAATCACTCCTGAGTTATTTTGCTGAACTAAGTAAGCGAAATCGGTAAGCCCCGTTATAGGCAAGGGTTTGATAGAACCTTGAAACGAGTGGTCAACATAGTTGACAATTAGGGTGGTACCGCGTAGTATATCTTCGCCCCTACAGATAATCTGTAGGGGCGTTATTTATTTATAAATGAGGTTTTAGATCAAAACAATCGGCTTTAAAGGTGTTTAGCTGTATGCGAGTTCACAGCGTTAAAGCAGTAGTAAAAGAAAGCAATAAAGCCTTGATTTTCAAAGTAAACATGCTATAATAAATTAATTAACACATTTATTGTCTGATTTGAAAGGAGGATTACTATGAAAAGACATGTGCTATCAGTTTTAGTAAGTAACCAATCTGGGGTGTTAAGTCGAGTAGCAGGGCTATTTAGTAGAAGAGGCTTTAATATTGACAGCCTATCTGTTGGTGAAACAGAGCACGAAGACATCTCTAGAATGACGATTGTTGTGACGGGTGATGATTTAGTTCTCGATCAAATTACGAAGCAACTCGATAAGCTACACGATGTGCTTTACATTAAAGAGCTAACAAAGGACGCAGCGGTCTATAGGGAATTACTATTAATAAAAGTTCAAGCAACAAATGAAAATAGAGCAGCTATTATTGAAATAACAGATATATTTAGAGCTAAAATAATAGATGTGGCATCAGAATCTCTAGTAGTTGAAGTAACAGGAGATCAAGCAAAGCTAGAAGCTTTCATTAATTTGATTGAGCCTTATGGAATTAAGGAATTTACAAGAACAGGTTTAACAGCACTTCAAAGAGGTAATAAAGTGATCAAGGATAATATTAAATAATTTGCATATATATGCACTCAACACTTAGGAGGATTTTAAAATGGCAACAATGTTTTATGAAAAGGATTGTAATTTAGATTTATTAAAGGGAAAGACAGTAGCGGTTATTGGGTATGGTTCACAAGGTCATGCACATGCACTTAACTTACATGAATCAGGAGTTAATGTAGTCGTTGGTCTATATGAAGGAAGTAAATCATGGGCTTTGGCGGAAGCAGCAGGACTTAAAGTAGCTACTGCAGCAGAAGCATCAAAAGCAGCTGATCTTATTATGATTTTATTACCAGATGAAAAACAAGCTGATATTTATAGAGAAAGCATTGCTCCAAACTTAGTAGCTGGTAATTCCTTGGTATTTGCACATGGCTTTAACATCCATTATGGACAAATTCAACCACCAGCTGATGTTAACGTATTCATGGTTGCTCCAAAAGGACCTGGTCATACAGTTAGAAGTCAATATCAAGAAGGCAAAGGTGTTCCTTGCTTAATAGCGATAGAACAAAATGCAACTAACGCACAAGACCTAGCGCTTGCTTATGCAGCAGGTATTGGTGGTGCTAGAGCTGGTATTCTTCAAACAACTTTTAAAGAAGAAACTGAAACAGATCTTTTTGGAGAACAAGCAGTTCTTTGCGGTGGTGTTTCTGCACTTATGAAAGCAGGCTTTGAAACATTAGTTGAAGCAGGTTATCAACCAGAAAGCGCATATTTTGAATGTGTTCATGAAATGAAGTTAATCATCGACCTAGTTGTACAAGGTGGACTTAGCTATATGAGATACTCTATATCTGATACTGCAGAATTTGGAGATTATGCGATTGGTAATAGAATTATTACTGAAGAAACAAAGAAAGAAATGAAAAAGGTTCTTGGAGAAATTCAAGATGGAACCTTTGCTAAAAATTGGATTCTAGAAAACAAAGCGAATAGACCTGCATTTAATTCAAGAAGAAGAATTGAATCAGAACATCAAGTTGAAGCAGTGGGTAAAGAATTAAGAAAAATGATGAGCTGGATGAAATAAATCTCAGGCCGGTTACAATTAACCGGCCTTTGTTTTTTGCAAAAGAAAGTTTTGCATAAGGAAAAGCGGCAGAAGTGTAAGCTTAATTGCTAATACAAGTATTTGAAAGGAGAAATATTGCAATGGGGAAAAAAGTAGTTATTTATGATTCAACATTACGGGATGGTGCACAGGGCGAAGGAATTTCTTTTTCAGCAGGAGATAAGCTAAAAATTGTAAAAGCGCTAGATGAAATAGGTGTTGATTTTATTGAAGCTGGTAATCCGGGTTCCAATCCAAAGGATTTAGAGTTCTTCCAAAGAGTAAAAGATCTTAGCCTAAACCATTCTAAGCTCGTTGCCTTTGGTAGCACAAGAAGAAAAGGTATAAAACCAGAAGATGACGACAATATCAAATCCTTATTAAGTGCTGAAACACAGTATATAGCGATATTTGGAAAAAGTTGGGATTTTCATGTAACAGATATTATCAATGCAACGCTAGATGAAAATCTTACTATGATTGAAGATACGATTGCATATTTAGTAAGTAAAAACAAAAAAGTAGTCTTTGATGCAGAACATTTCTTTGATGGTTATAAAGCAAATAAAGAATATGCTTTAAGTGCTTTAAGATCAGCTAAAAAAGCAGGTGCATCAAGTTTAGTATTATGTGATACAAATGGTGGATGTATGCCAGCTGAGATTACTGAAATTACGAAACTTGTCTATAAGGAACTTGATATGACATTGGGAATACATTGTCATAATGACAGCGGAGTGGCAGTTGCAAATTCTATACACGCTGTAGAAGCTGGTGTAACTGAAGTTCAAGGAACCTTTATTGGTTTTGGAGAACGCTGTGGGAATGCAAATCTTACTACAATCATTGGTAATCTTCAATTGAAGATGGGATATGAATGCCTAACGGAAGAAAACATAGAAAATTTAACCTCAACAGCTCGTTTTATTGCAGAAGTTGCGAACATTTCTATTGATGATAATGCACCTTTTGTGGGTAGAAATGCTTTCACACATAAGGGTGGCATGCATATAGATGGAGTTAATAAAAATTCTAAGAGCTTTGAACATGTTGATCCTTCTGCGGTAGGAAATACAAGAAGATTTCTTATGTCAGAAGTTTCTGGTAGAAGTACCATCCTTAAAAAAATACAAAAGATTGTTCCAGATATTCAAAAGGACTCTCCTGAAACAGCAGCCATCATTGCAAGATTAAAAGAATTAGAGCATGAAGGCTATCAATTTGAAGGAGCAGAAAGTACCTTTGAACTTATTATTAGAAAGCATCTTGGAAAATACAAACCATTTTTTGAATTGGAAAATTTTAAAATAATGGGGGAAAAACCTGGTCCAGGAGAAGAATTCGGCTCCTATGCTATGGTAAAGGTAAATGTTGATGGTCATATCAAAATGACTGCGGCTGAAGGTGATGGTCCAGTCAATGCACTAGATAAGGCGCTTCGTGAAGCTCTAGAAGATTTTTATCCTGAGCTAAAAACAGTTTCTCTGAACGACTATAAGGTACGTGTACTTGACAGTAATAAAGCAACTGCGGCAAAGGTAAGGGTTTTGATATCTTCAACAGATGGAGCAAATGAATGGACTACAGTAGGTGTTTCCACTGACGTTATTGCAGCAAGTTTAATTGCCTTAGTGGATTCAATTGAAATCAAATTGTTAAAAGAGCTTGAAAAGAAAATGAAAAGCTATTTTTAGCGAATACTAGGTTATAACAGGAGGAAGATAATGAATTATAATGTAGCAGTTATAAAGGGTGATGGAATTGGACCAGATATCGTAGATCAAGCATTATTGGTTTTAGATAAGGTAGGAGTAAAGTTTAATCATAACTTTAATTATACAGAAGTATTAGCTGGTGGAGCGGCTCTAGATGAAGTAGGTGTTCCACTGCCAGATGAAACTGTAAGGATATGTAAGGAAAGTGATGCCATTTTTTTAGGAGCCGTTGGAGGACCAAAATGGGATGTACTACCAGGAAATATTCGCCCAGAAAAGGCATTACTAGGCCTAAGAAGTGCATTAGGACTTTTTGCGAATATTAGACCAGCAGTGATGTATAAAGAATTGGCTGATGCTTGTCCTCTTAAACCAGAGATTATGGGTAAAGATGGACTTGACTTAGTGGTTATTAGAGAATTAACAGGTGGTATCTATTTTGGTGAAAGAGGCGTTAAAACAACTGAGTATGGTGAATCGGCATATGATACGATGATTTACTCAGAAGTTGAGGTTAAGAGAATAGCAAAGGTTGCCTTTGAAATTGCTAGAAAGCGTAATAAGAAAGTAACAAGTGTAGATAAAGCCAATATTTTAGATAGCTCCAGGCTTTGGAGAAGAGTAGTAGAAGAAGTAGCGAAAGATTATCCTGATGTTGAGTTAAACCATCTTTATGTTGACAACTGTGCAATGCAGTTGGTTGTTAAACCGAAGCAATTTGATGTAATTTTAACTGAAAATATGTTTGGAGATATTCTTTCTGATGAAGCAAGTATGATTACAGGTTCAATTGGTATGTTACCTTCCGCAAGCTTAGGAAGTTCAAAGCAAGGAATGTATGAACCAATTCATGGTTCTGCACCGGATATTGCAGGCCAAGATAAAGCAAATCCAATAGCGACAGTAATCTCTGCTGCTATGATGTTAAGATATTCCTTTGATCTAGAAGAGGAAGCAGTAGCAATCGAAGCTGCAGTTGAAAAAGTACTTGAAGCGGGATATAGAACGGGTGATATTTATAGCGAAGGTAAAAAGTTAGTTGGTACTAAGGAAATGGGACAATTAATTTGTGATGCTCTATAGACACTATTAAATAGATTAAATTAGAAAGTTAAGGTGATTATTTTGAGAAGTGATAGCGTAAAATCAGGAGTAGAAAGAGCACCTCATCGTTCCTTATTTAAGGCAATGGGTTATACAGATGAAGAAATTAAAAGACCACTTATTGGTATTGTAAATGCCAAAAGTGAAATAGTACCTGGACATATACACTTAGATACAGTTGTTGAGGCTGTAAAAACAGGAGTATTGATTTCTGGTGGCACACCAATCGTATTTCCATCAATTGGTGTATGTGATGGAATCGCAATGGGTCATGTTGGTATGCACTATTCCTTGGTTACAAGAGAACTTGTAGCAGATTCAGTAGAAGCTATGGTAATGGCACATGGCTTTGATGCATTGGTAATGGTACCAAACTGTGATAAGGTTGTTCCAGGAATGCTTATGGCTGCGGCTAGGTTAAATATTCCAACGATTTTTGTAAGTGGTGGACCTATGTTATCCATTACGAATGAACTTAAGGAATTAGATTTAAGCGACGTATTTGAGGCTGTAGGATCTTTTAAAGCTGGAAAAATGACAGAAGAAGAAGTGTTAGATTGGGAAAATTCTGCATGTCCTACTTGTGGTTCTTGTTCTGGAATGTTTACAGCAAATAGTATGAACTGCTTAAGTGAAGCAATTGGTATTGCTTTACCTGGTAATGGTACAATTCCTGCAGTGTTTTCTGAAAGGTTAAGATTGGCCAAACAAGCAGGGATTAAAATAATGGAAATGTTGGAACGCGATATCAAGCCAAGAGATATTATGACAAAAGCTGCTTTTATGAATGCACTTACTGTAGATATGGCACTGGGTTGTAGTACCAATAGTATGTTACATTTACCTGCAATCGCGTATGAAGCAGAAGTAGAATTAAATCTTTCTATTGCAAATGAAATCAGTTCTAGAACACCAAATCTTTGTAAACTAAGACCTGCGGGTCCTTATCATATGCAAGATTTATATTTTGCTGGTGGTGTACAAGCGATTATGAAAGAATTGACTAAAAATGATTTATTGGTTACAGATATTGTAACGGTAACGGGTAAGACAATTGCTGAAAACTTAGAAAGTGTAGTCAATAAAAACACTAAAGTGATTAGACCTTTAGAAGATCCCTATAGCACAACAGGTGGTATTGCAGTTCTAAAAGGAAATATTGCTGTCGATGGTTGTGTAGTTAAAAAATCTGCTGTAACCGAAAGTATGTTGAAACATACAGGTCCAGCTAAAGTATTTGATTCAGAAGATGAGGCAATTAAAGCTATTTATGATAATAAAATTGTAGCAGGTGATGTTGTTATTATTCGATATGAAGGTCCAAAAGGTGGACCGGGCATGAGAGAAATGCTTTCCCCAACGTCTGCCATTGCAGGAATGGGACTTGATAAAGATGTTGCGTTAATAACAGATGGAAGATTTAGTGGAGCTACACATGGTGCAGCAATTGGGCATGTTTCTCCAGAAGCAGCTGAAGGCGGAAACATTGGGCTTATTAAGGATAATGATGTAATTTCAATAGATATTATTGCGGGTACAATTTCTGCAGCTGTTTCAGATGAAGAATTTGCAAAACGTAGAGAAGTGTATGTGATGAAAGAACCAAAAATAAAAACTGGCGTGTTAGGAAGATATGCAAAACTGGTAACATCAGCAAGTACAGGTGCAGTTTTAAAGTGTTAACTAATATTTATGAAAGACTATCAATTAAAAAGTGATCAATGAATAATTGGTAGGAATTTGATGAAAGGAGGCGTTATATATGGAATTAACAGGTGCGCAGATACTAATGGAGTGTCTTAAAGAACAAAGTGTTGATACGGTGTTTGGTTTTCCAGGAGGTGCTGTACTTAATATTTATGATGAATTATATAAATATGGCAGTAAGATCAAGCATATTCTTACTTCTCACGAACAAGGAGCGGCTCACGCCGCAGACGGGTACGCACGTTCAACAGGAAAGGTAGGAGTATGTATAGCTACTTCTGGACCAGGTGCAACTAATTTGGTAACAGGTATTGCAACTGCATATATGGATTCCATCCCGATGGTAGCCATTACTGGTAATGTACCAGTAGCACTTCTTGGAAAGGATAGCTTTCAAGAAGTAGACATTGCGGGGATTACAATGCCGATTACAAAACATAACTATATTGTTAAGGATGTAGCAAATCTAGCAAAGGTGATTCGTGAAGCGTTCTATGTTGCAAAAGAAGGACGACCAGGTCCAGTTTTAATTGATATTCCAAAAGACGTTACTGCAAATAAGGCGGAATATAGTTATCAAGCTCCAAAAGAAATAGTCAGAAGAACAGAATTTATTTCAACAGAGGTGCTTGACGAAGCTAAAAAATTGATTGAACAATGTAAGAAACCATTTATCTTTGTTGGTGGAGGTGTTGTTCTTTCAGAAGCACATGTTGAATTAACAAAGTTTGCTGAGAAGATTCAAGCGCCAGTATCTTGTAGCTTAATGGGTATGGGAGGCATTTCCGGAGAACATGAACTATATACAGGTATGCTTGGTATGCATGGGTCAAAAGCTTCTAATTTGGGAGTTACGAAATGTGATCTATTAATCGTCATCGGTTCCAGATTTAGTGATCGTGTTATTGGTAATTCATCAAAGTTTGCAATGGATGCTCATGTTTTACACATAGATATTGATCCTGCAGAAGTGAATAAGAATGTACAAACGCATCACTACATTATTGGCGATATCAAAGAGGTGCTTTTAAAACTGAATAATTGTGTTGCAAATCTTAAGCATGATGATTGGCTAGAAGAAATAGATGAATTGAAGCGAAATTATCCATTAAAGTATAATAAAGGCTTAACTGGACAATATGTTATTGAAAAGCTATGTGAAATCACAAAAGGTGATGCAATTATTTCTACAGAAGTAGGGCAACATCAAATGTGGACCGCGCAGCATTATAAATTTAAGAAGCCACAATTATTTTTAACATCAGGTGGTCTTGGAACAATGGGTTATGGACTAGGAGCATCAATTGGTGCAAAGATTGGAAATCCGGATATGCCAGTGATCAATATTGCTGGTGATGGAAGTTTTAGAATGAATTTAAATGAGATTTTAACTGCTGTAAGATATAATGTGCCAATTGTTGTTTTGGTCATTAATAACAATGTATTAGGTATGGTTAGACAATGGCAATCTTTATTTTATGAAGAGCGTTATTCTTATACTAGTTTAAATCCTGATTTGGATTATGTTAAGCTTGCAGAAGCTTTTGGAGCTGTAGGGATGAATTTAACAGAGTTCGATAAGGTGGAAGAGACTTTGAGAACTGCATTAGGGCTCGGAAGGCCGGTCATTGTGAATTGTGTGATTGATAAGGATGATAAGGTATATCCAATGGTTGCACCTGGGGCTGGGATTGATGAGTTGATTATGGAGTAGGGGGATAAAAAGGGATTAAAAGCTTAAAGCGGTAGAACGAGTATTGAAGAAATACTCGACCTCCGCTTTGCTACGGTCACGTAACCCAATCACAAGCGCGGGCGCTTGTGGCATCAGCGGGGATAGCACCACTGATGCTGAAAGCAGTTGAAACTAAGGTTGAAGAAATACTCGACCTCCGCTTTGCTACGGTCTCGTAACCCAATCACAAGCGCGAGCGCTTGTGGCATCAGTGGGGATAGCACCACTGATGCTGAAAGCAGTTGAAACTAAGGTTGAAGAAATACTCGACCTCCGCTTTGCTACGGTCTCGTAACCCAATCACAAGCGCGGGCGCGCTTGTGGCATCAGTGGGGATAGCACCACTGATGCGCAGAAGTTTGTTACACAAACTTCTGCATTGGGTTAAAAGATTAACACTACTGTCTTGGTATGAAATACATATGTATTGTCCATGGAAGAATACCAAGACACTTTTTACATAATTTAGTTGACTTAATGAAATTTATATTATATATTATAAGTAATCATTTTTTGATTATTGCCTTACTTATAGGCATTTGTCTTAGGTTTTTCACACAATTGTGTGATAAATGACTTAAATGATTCACTCGATTGGTTCGGAAGACATTTTTGATTCGAATTCCAATTGAGGCATTTTTATTTTTACTTAGATTGTTAATTAATTATCTTATTAATAAGCTGAGTTTTTTGTGAAAAATGGCTCTTTACTAAAGCAATATATTATAGTGAAGAAGCATTTTCAAAGAAGTTTATGAAACTATAGAAAAGTGCAATATCATGAGTGCAATTTGTCATTCATCATATGCAATAATCTGAATAAAACATTTATAGGAGTGATACGAATATGGAAAGAGTGTATAACTTTTCTGCAGGACCATCTATGTTACCTGTTGAAGTCTTAGAGCAAGCAGCGAAAGAAATGGTATGTTACAAGGATTCTGGTATGTCAGTTATGGAAATGAGCCATAGATCTGCTGTCTATGAAGACATTATACATAGAGCAGAAGCTTCTTTAAGAGAAGTCATGAACATCCCGAGCAATTATAAAGTGCTATTTTTGCAAGGTGGCGCCTCATCACAATTTGCTATGGTACCACTCAATTTAATGAATGGTTCAAAAAAAGCAGATTATCTTCTTACTGGAGAATGGGCAAAAAAAGCAATTGCAGAAGCAAAACGTTACGGAGAAGTAAATGTAATTGCATCTTCTGAAGACAAAGTGTTTTCTTATATTCCTGAATATAACAAAGCAGATTTTACGAAGGATGCAGATTATTTTCATATAACATCCAACAATACAATTTTTGGGACAAGATTCACTGAGTTACCTGATGTTGGGGATGTGCCATTGGTTGCAGATATGTCTTCTAACATTTTATCTGAAGTAATAGATGTGAGTAAATATGGTATTATTTATGCCGGAGCTCAAAAGAATATGGGACCTGCTGGACTTACAGTAGTTATCATAAGAGAAGATTTAATTGGCAAGGAAATGGATATTACACCAACAATGTTTAAATACAGTACACATTCAAAAAATGAATCTATGTTCAATACACCACCAACATATGCAGTTTACATTGCTGGTTTGGTATTTGATTGGATCAAGGCTCAAGGTGGTTTATCTGTAGTTGAAAAACTAAATATTGAGAAAGCGAATCTTTTATATAACTTCTTAGATGCAAGTGAATTATTTAAAGGAACTGTTGAGAAAAAGGATCGTTCACTTATGAACATTTGTTTCGTTTTACCTACTGGTGAATTAGATTCAAAATTCATTAAAGAAGCAGAAAAACTAGGCTTTGTTAATCTGAAAGGTCATAGATCTGTAGGTGGTATGAGAGCAAGTATATATAACGCTATGCCAAAAGAGGGCGTTCAAAAGCTTGTAGATTTTATGAAAAAATTTGAAGCCGAAAACAAATAGAGTGGAGGATTATGATGTTTAAAATTAAAACCTTAGATAAAATTGATGAAAATGGCTTACGCTTGTTGAATGATGATTATACAATTGTTAATGACGACAATGCAGATGCTATTTTACTTAGAAGCTATAAAATGCATGACATGGAACTTCCAGAAAGCTTAAAGGCTGTTGGTAGAGCTGGTGCAGGTGTGAATAACATACCACTTGAAAAATGTGCAGAAAAAGGAATCGTAGTATTTAATACACCTGGAGCAAATGCAAATGGTGTTAAAGAATTAGTACTTGCAGGATTGTTTATTGCTTCAAGAGATGTAGCAGGAGCAATTGACTGGGGTAAGTCCTTAAAAGAACAAGGTGATAAAGTACCTAAGCTAGTTGAAGAAGGAAAATCAAACTTTGCAGGTCCAGAAATTCTAGGTAAGACATTAGGTGTTATTGGACTTGGAGCGATTGGTGTATTAGTAGCAAACGCAGCATGTTCACTTGGAATGGAAGTATTAGGTTATGACCCATTTATTTCTGTAGATTCAGCATGGGGCCTTAGTAGTTTAGTTCAAAAGGCTACATCCTTAGAAGATTTATATTCAAAATGTGATTACATTACAGTTCATGTTCCACTTATGAAGGAAACTGAAGGTATGATTGGAACTGCTAGTATCAAGAATATGAAGGATGGAGTTAGAATCCTAAACTTTTCTAGAGCTGAGCTTGTAAATGATGATGAAATTAAGCTTGAATTAGAGTCAGGAAAGGTAGCAAAATATGTAACAGACTTTCCTAATTCGAAAACCTTCAATATGCCAAATACGATTTGTATTCCTCATCTTGGAGCATCAACTCCAGAATCAGAAATCAATTGTGCAATCATGGCAGTGAACCAAATTAGAGAATACTTAGAAAATGGTAACATTATAAATTCAGTAAACTATCCAGAATGTAATATTGGAGGATGCTCAACAGTAGGTAGAGTAGCCATTAATCATAGAAATATACCGAACATGGTTAGTCAAATAACGAGTATCGTAGCTGGTGAAAATGTTAACATCGGTGATATGATTAACAAAAGTAAAAAAGAATGGGCATATACAGTCCTTGATGTTGAAGATGCGATCACTGATAAGATCGTGAAAGCATTAGAAGCCATCAATGGTGTTGTAAAGGTTAGAGTTATTAAATAATATATTGAGAATCAAGGATACCGATTGGTACTTGACTTCTCAGGTAATGAGAGTCAAGGATACCGATAGGTATTTGGCTTCTCAAAGGGGGAGTCAGGGATAATAAGTCCTTGACTCCCATGTTTATAAAATTAGGAGGAAGAATATGTCTACTATTAAACCTTTTAAAGGGGTAAGACCAAGAGTTGATTTAGTTAATGAAATAGCTGCGCTACCTTATGATGTATATAGCTCAAAGGAAGCAAGAGTTGTGATAAAAGATAAGCCGATTTCATTTTTGAAAATAGATAGAGCAGAAACATTTTTCTCGGAAGATGTTGACCCTTACAGTACCAAAGTTTATGAAAAAGCTAGAGATACGATGTATAATATGATAGGTGAGTATAAATTAATTCAAGATCAAAAAGAGTGTTTATATATTTACCAATTAACAATGGATGGACGCACGCAAACTGGAATTGTAGCATGTACTTCGATTGACGAATACATAAATAACACAATTAAAAAACACGAATTAACTAGAGCTGAAAAAGAAGCAGACCGTATTAATCACGTAGATTATTGTGATGCAAATACAGGCCCGATTTTCTTAACCTATAAAGCCAAAGAAAGTATTAACACGGCGGTAAGTAATTGGATTGCTAACCATAAAACAGAATATGATTTTGTTGCAGATGATAGTATTAGACATGCCGTTTGGGTTCTTGATGATACTGAAATAATTCACCAATTACAAGAGGGCTTCAAGATGGTTGATAGTCTTTATATTGCAGATGGACATCATAGAGCAGCATCAGCCGTTAAAGTAGGTCTAAAGAGAAGAGAAGCAAATCCAAACGATGATGGTACTGATGAATTTAATTATTTTCTATCTGTTATATTTCCAGACGAGCAATTAAAGATTATGGATTATAATCGAGTTGTTAAAGACTTAGGTGGACTTACTCCAGAAGCATTTATGCTTGAAGTAGAGAAGAACTTCGATATATTAGAAACTAGCAAGGAACAGATCAGGCCAATAAAAAAATGTACATTTGGTATGTACTTAGAAGACACATGGTATTTACTCAAAACAAAAGAGGGAAGTTACAATTCAGCGGATCCAGTACTGAGCCTCGATGTATCAATCTTACAGCTTAATCTACTTGCTCCAATACTTGGAATAGGAGATCCTAGAACAGATAATAGGATTGACTTCGTAGGTGGAATTAGAGGACTAGGTGAGCTTGAAAGACGTGTAAAAGAGGATATGACGGTTGCATTTGCACTAGTGCCAACATCTATTGAGGAACTTATGAACATAGCCGATGTCGACGAGTTAATGCCTCCAAAGTCAACATGGTTCGAACCAAAGCTAAGAAGCGGGTTATTTATTCATCTGTTGAAGTAAAGGGGACAGGCACCTTTCTCTTATTTTGAGTTATTAAAAATTTTTCCAGGAACCTCTTATTGAGTGCACTTGTATTAATAGGAGGTTCTTTTATACCTATTAACAGATCTTTCCATATCTAAATTCAGTGGTGGCTACAATTTGAATTTAATTTCTGCTATGTTCCAGGAACCTCGTATTGTGAGTTTTATATCAATGAGTTATTAGGGGGACATTTCATATTAACCTCAAACAATAACCCCATCGCGAATGTAAATTAGTGGAGGGTTTTTGCTTTTAAGTTGATTAATAAACCGGCTAAAGTGTATTTTACCTTAACCAGTTTATTATCTTTAACTTTTCAGTTTCACTCGATTATCATTTGCTGACTCACACAATCATTAATCCATGCATTTGTCCTTGCAAAACAGTCTATTAAATGAAAATCCAAATAAGAACTGTAGCTCTTTGAGTTTCAGAGAAAAATTTCAGGGTCAAAAGCTGTCTATATTTTGTTTTTCTAAAAATTCTACAAATGTCTTAGCGGCTATTGATAAAGGAACATGCGCTTTATGCACGATACCAATTTCTCTGGAAATAGGAGTAGGAGTAATAGGAATTTCGTATAATGTACTAGAAGATAATTCTTCTTGTACAAATTCTCGGATTACACAGGCTGTTCCGATACCGATTTTTGCTAGTTCAACAAGAAAGTCCATACTTCCGATTTCAATTTCAGGCTTTAATTCAAGACCATTTCTTTTTAGAAAATCATCTATGTAGATTCGTGTTTGATTTCCTTTATCCAGTAGCATCAGTGGATGATCTGCAAGTACTTCCAAGGGGTATTGTTCTTGTAAACAGGGGTTTTTGGTGACAAATATGTCATGAACGGTCATTAATCCGATATAATTGTAGTTTGGCTTATTCTTTGGAATACTTATGATTCCAAAATCAATGCTACATTCATCTAATAGTTCATAAGTATTTGGAGAAGACTGATTCATGATTTGAATGGAAATATTTGGGTATGCTTGATGAAATTTCTCTAAATGAGGAAAGAAAAAATATTTGCACAAAGTATTACTTATTCCAATTTTCACAACGCCTTCTTCCTTATTATTAATTCTTTCAATCATTTTTTCACCACTAATAAGGTAATTAAATGCTTTTTGGACATACTCAAATAAAAGTTCGCCTTCACTTGTAAGTGTTACACCTTTTTGGCTTCTAACAAATAAGGTGCAATTCGTTAACTCTTCAAGTTTTTTTATTGACTTACTAACGGCTGGCTGACTTGTAAAAAGTTGATTTGCTGCATGTGTAATATTTTTGTAAGTAGCTACATAATAAAAGACTTTATAAAGATCGGTGTGTAACATATCATAACCTCCAGGAATGGAAAACATAATAAACATGTACTTTTCATATTAACACTTTTAGTATACAATAGATATATAAAATGAATATATCATAACTTTAATAAGCAATCAAATTGTAAGGAGAAAAATAATGGGTAAAACATTAGCTGAGAAAATTTTTGATACTCACAGAGTTAACATGCCGTTTCCAGATACGCATGTTTTAAAACTAGACAGGGTATTCTGTCATGAAATCACCACGCCAATTGCTATCACAGATCTTATGGCAAGAGGAATGGATAGGGTTTTTGATCCTACAAAAATAAAAGCAGTCATTGATCATGTAACACCAGCAAAAGACTCTAAAACCGCCGAACAGGGCAAGATACTACGCGATTGGGCTAAAAGACATGATATAAAAGATTTCTTCGATATTGGAAGAAATGGTGTTTGTCATGTTATATTTCCAGAAAAAGGATTTGTTCGCCCAGGTTACACGATTATTATGGGAGACTCTCACACATGTACACATGGTGCATTTGGAGCTTTTGCTGCAGGAGTAGGAAGTACCGACCTTGAAGTAGGAATATTGAAAGGGGTATGTGCATTCCACTTCCCTAAAACAATAAAAATTGTACTTAATGGTAGCTTAAAGCCAGGTGTTTATGCAAAGGACTTGGTGCTTTTTATTATTAAAGAACTCACTGTAAATGGTGCAACCAATATGGTTATTGAATTTACAGGACCGGTTGTGGATGCTATGTCCATGGAATCCCGTATGACGTTGTGTAATATGGCAATTGAAGCCGGAGGTACTTCTGGTGTTTGCTATCCTGATATGACGACTGTTGAATACTTATGGGAATTTATTAAAGAAGAATTTAATTCAAAAGAAGAAGCTTTGAAAGAGTATTCAAAATGGGTTTCGGATGCGGATGCTTCCTATGAAAAAATATGCGAATATGATGTTTCTAATTTAGAACCAATGGTTACTTTTGGATTTAAACCGGACCAAGTAAAATCTGTTGAAGAAATGGCTGGTACGAAGGTAGATCAGATTTATATTGGAAGTTGTACGAATGGAAGAATAGAAGATTTGAGAATAGCTGCAAATATCCTTAAGGGTAAAAAAATTAGTGATCATGTTCGTGCGATCGTGAGCCCTGCGACGCCTGCTATTTATACCATGGCCTTAAAGGAAGGAATTATTGAGATTTTCCAAGACGCAGGTTTTTGCGTTACAAATCCAACCTGTGGAGCGTGCCTTGGTATGAGTAACGGAGTTCTAGCAGAAGGTGAAGCCTGTGCTTCGACAACGAACCGTAATTTTAATGGTAGAATGGGAAAAGGTGGTACGGTTCATCTAATGAGTCCTGCAACTGCTGCAGCTACAGCAATTGAAGGGAAAATAACAAATTCTGAAATTTATAATGCGTAGTACTGGAGGGAAAAAATGAAAAATTTTAGCGGAAAAGTTTTATTTTTAGATAGAAGTGATATCAATACCGATGAAATCATACCGGCAAAATATCTTACTGAAATTACTAAAGAGGCATTAAAACCTAATTTATTAGAAGATCTGTCTCTTCCAGGATTTAATAACAGTAAGGATATTCATGATAAAGTTGTTATTGTAACAAGAGAAAATTTTGGTTGCGGCTCATCTAGGGAACATGCTCCTTGGGCTTTGGAAGTGAATGGGATCAATGTTGTTTTAGCTGAAAACTTTGCAAGGATTTTTAGACAGAATATGTACAATTGCGGAATGTTCGCGATAGAATTGTCTAGAGATAAGATTGAGTATCTTTTTAGTAACTACTCAGGTAAAGATACATCAATAACGATTGATATTGACAGAGATAAAATTGTTGTATCATCAGCAGATCAATCAGAAGAGATTGATTTCAGTGTAGGCGAGTTTGATAAGACACTGGTTAAAGAAGGTGGATGGGTCGGTTATGCCGATAAACATTATTAATAAGTAATTCATAAAGGGAGAAAAATACTACGGTGAACTGTTGCAACAAAAAACAGTCACCGTAGATTTTTTATCCCATAAAAGAGTTACTAATCGAAACTATTCTGACCAATATCTAGTAGAAGACAATCATGTTCCAATAGTTTCAAGAGAAGTGTGGGATGCGGTTCAAAAGGAAAAAGAGAAAAGGGCTTTAGCTAAAAACAATGTTATCGGTGATCGAGGAAAGTATACAAGCAAATATCCTTTCAGTGGGAAAATTATATGTGGGGATTGTGGTGCAAAATTCAAGAGAAGGCAATGGAACAGCAAGAATACGAGCAAAAAAAATGTTTGGCAATGTACCACGTATATAAATGAGGGAAAAGATGCTTGTCATATGAAGGCTATCGATGAAAAAGTTCTTGAGCAAGCTTTCGTTGACTGGTTCAACGAATTATATAAGGATAGGGTTAAGGTGGTTGATACCATGAAGAAAAATATTGAAGATGTAATAAAGAATTTAAATATTGGAATTGATGCTGAAAAGCTTGAGGATGAAATCGAGAAAGTCAAGGATGATATAAAGCAGTTAGTTAATTTTAGAATGACTGGCGATATTGATATTGAGGTTTATCAAGAAGAAAATAAGAGGTTAAACGCGGTATTGAATAATCTCAGAAGTCAAAGAGATGTTGTAAGTTTAGACGAAGATAGAAAAAATGAAATGAGAAGGCAAATTGAAGAGATTGAGCTTGTTCTTGGTATAAGGGACGGATTATTAACTGAGTTTGATGGTGAGTTATTTGGAGCTTTGGTTGAGAGGATTGAAATAGGGGAAGGAGGGGAGATTGGATTTGAATTACTTGAAATAATAAAACATACCTAAAGTGATTAAATAAAATATTTAAAAACCAACTTGTAAAATAAAGAGGCATAATGTATAATCGTGTAATATATATAGAGTAATTTCGAGGGCGAGAAAAAAGACATTAAGATTAGTTGAAATTTATAGTAAGTTTATGTTATTGAGAGAATATCCCTCGGTACAGACAAGATTTGTTTGTTAAATAATAGACGAACAGTTCTTGGCTTTGTATTCGAGGTATTTTTATATTTACAAGAGAAGGATGGATAAAATGGGGAAAATTTTAATTGTTGAAGATGAAGTATACATTCGCGAAGGGTTAGTGAAAATTGTTAAAAATATTGATGAGGAGCTTGAGGTTTATGTGACTGGAGCAGCCGCAGAGGCTTTAAGAATATCTGAGACTGAAAAAATAGATGTTTTTATATTAGACATACAGTTAGAAGATTACTCGGGCTTAATACTTGCAGAGCAAATAAGGAAAATGGATATATATAAATTAACACCAATTATATTTGTTACAGGAGATAATTGTAATGAGATTAAAGCATATAGAAATATTCATTGTTATACTTATATTTTTAAACCATTTAAAAAAGAAGTAGTAATTAAAGTATTTAAAGATGTTATTACCAATGGAATTATTGAAAAACAACCAGATTCAAAAATAATTATTAAGGAAAAAGGTTTTAACTATGTGATTTATCAAGAAGATATAATCTATGTTGAGGCTATGAATAATGACTTATTAATTAAAACATGTTATGAAGAATTTGATATTAAAAAATGTTCGTTATCAAAGCTTTCAAAGCAGCTTGATGATAAAAAATTTAAGCTGCTAAGTGAAATTGCAAATAAGTTTGAGTATCAGATTGATGAATCAAAAGTTGGAGAATTTATTGATTTTAGGCTTGTAGAAATCGATGCTGAAGGTAAAGAAACATTCTCCTACATATCAACACTTCAAAGAACAAATAATGGTTTTGAAAGAATGGTTAGAGATGATGATGGAGACAAAATTCCTAATGGTTATGAGATTTGGGATTTTGGTACTGATCCAATGGTAGATGATACAGATAAGGATGGAATACCGGATGGGTATGAAATTTTAACATTGGGTACAGATCCATTAATTTTTAATAATCCAAAAGAAGATTTAGATAATGATGGGATAACTAATATTGATGAATATAAAAATGGTACCGATCCAAGATCTAAAGATAGTGATTTTGATGGACTCTCAGATTATGATGAACTAGTTAAGTATAATTCGAATCCAAATAAATCAGATAGTGATAAAGATGGAATCAATGACTTTGATGAATTTAGTAATAAAAAGAAAAAAACATATTATGGATTTGAAGAGGTTGAAGGTTTTTATGATATAACTATTGTACATACAGGTGATCCAGCAATTTTAGAATACACATATAATTATCTTACCAATACTGTAGGTTATGTAAGATATGCAAATAATCTTATTATAAACTACCTATATGACACAAATAATAATCCAATTGCAATAATTTCTAATGAGAATAATAATATTAATGTCATTAATTATAGCTATGAAGATGGAAAAGTAGATTCTGTTAATACCAATGGAAATAGTTATTTCATAGATTATGATTCTAAAGGAAAAGTGAAAAAAATAAACATTGGCAATCAAGAACTAGTTGATTATTCTTATGATGGGGATATGCTTAAGAAGATTAATCATGGGAATGGATCAAGCTTAGATTATGAATTCAATGGAAACAATAAGATTACTTCAATATCAGAAAATGGTAAAGTAAAGACAACATGGGAATATGATGAAGATGACTAAGTAACTAAACAGATTGATAAAGATGTTGTTTATGACTATACCTATGATGAAAATGGAGAAGTAGTAGCAATTACAACAAATACTGGTTTAGAAATTAAAACAGAAAATAGGGAAGATGGTTATACATTGGATTACACCATTAATGGTGAAACAATATCTCAATATGTTGACATAGATCCTGTTAGCGGTAATAGGAAATTAGTCATGTCAAATGGAATCTGTGTCGATACGATTAAAACAGATAAAGAGATTAATAGTTCGATAAAGTATAATAATAAAGAGATAATATCTCAAACATATAAAATCGAAAATGATCATATCGCTAATGTATCACACAATAATAATGATATTAGTTATAACTATGATGTTATGGGAAATATGACTAATTTAATTGAAAATGGTATAGAAATGGAACATTATGAATATGATTTGAAGGGACAACTAGTAAGAGTTGATAGCAGATATACTAATACAACTGTTTTGCATGAGTATGATAAGGGCGGAAATATACTTAAAAAAGTTGAATATAAATACACAAATAGTACTCCCACAGACGTTATAAACGAAGATATATTTGAATATAATGATGAAAATTGGAAAGATAAATTAACATCGTATAATGGGGAAACATTCACATACGATCAAAACGGAAATGTACTGAATTACAAGGAAGGATTTTCTTTTGAGTGGGATAATGGTAAGATGCTCTCACAAGCGGTTAATAGTGAATACAATATTATGTATAACTATAATAGCAATGGGCTTCGTACTGAAAAAGAAATTAATGGTAATAAAACTATATACTATTATGATGGCAATAAAATAATTAAAGAATCAAATGATGAGTACGAAATATTATATATGTATGATTCGGCAGGAAATATTATAGGTATGAATTATGAAAATAATATATACTTTTTTGAAAAGAATGTACAAAATGATATTATTGGTATTTATAATCAATCAGGTAAAAAAGTTGTTTCATATATATATGATAGTTGGGGTAAATTGGTGAAGATGGATGGAGAGATGGCTTCTACAATTGGAGAAATTAATCCATTTAGATATAGAGGATACTATTATGATAGTGAAACGGGATTATATTATTTGCAAAGTAGGTATTATGATCCTGAAATTTGCAGATTTATTAGTTCAGATACTGTATTTGATTTAGGGTGTGGATTGTCAAGTTATAATATTTTCCAATATTGCGGTAACAACCCCATAAATAAAGTGGATCCTACAGGGCAATGGGTTGTTAGCGTGGGAGTAGAGTTTAAAGCTGCATGTGTATTTGGTTTATTTATGAGCTTACAAGTTAGTATGGATCAAAGTTTAAATGGAAATCTAACTTATACAGTAGGCCCCGTTGTAATGATTAATGCTAGTATAAGTTTTGCTGGATTTGTATGTTTTTATCCATCTTTCACCCAAGTTAGTCAAGTTCTTGGTTGGGCTTTTTCTACTGGAGTATCATGGGCTGTAGGAGCGTATGGTGGCGTTAGCTTTGGGTTCAATATTGCGGCTAATAATATTTACTCAAGCTATTGTGTAAGTTTAGGAGTTGGTACCTCGCTTGCGCCGATACCAACAATCTATGTACAGGCAGGTCAGACAAAGCTACTTAAGACTTTTAATGTATTATCTTTACTAAATAGCCTTGGACTCGGTCAGAGTTTGTCATATAACAATCAAGGTACAGTACTATATATAAAAAAATCCGGATCTAATTATATAGATATATATAATAATAAGTTTGATAAGAAGATTAGAATCTATAACTCCAAAGATATTAAAGTAACAAGTTAATCAAATGGAAACAATCTACTATTTGAGGTTTAGATAATATAAAACCTTATATGTTATCTATAGTTTGTATATAACTAATATCGACTTCTAATATAGTATTGAATAATTTATATCGTTTTTATGGAGGAGGATTATGAAAAAAGCTTTATTTATAACAACTAATATTATAGCAATAGCTTTAATTATTTTTGGAGGTATTGGATATTTAAGTAATTTAATACAGGCAATTAATTATGATAATATAGGTCATAATAAGTATTATGAACAAAAGCCTTTGAATGATCAACAAGGGTTTGCCGTTGATAGTAGTGGTAATATTTATATGGGAACTATGGAATTTTCTGGGATCCAAGTATATGATGGAAATGGCAAGTTTTTGTATGGCATGTCCTTTCCTACTGGATGGGGAGGATATTTTGATTATTTTATAGATGATAAGGAATTACTGCACGTGCTATTACACAGATCATTACAAGAGTATACAATATTTAATGGAGAAGTTGTTGGGAAAACTGATAATATTAATCTTGAGGAAAGAACGGGTATATTTGAATCAAAAAAATCTAATTCTATTTCTAGACCAAATGGACTAACATATATCAAAAGTTCAAGAAAAACAATAGATATAATTGAGAATTCGGAATTTATTAAACAAGTAAAATTAGATACACCGATTTGGCCACTTTCAGTCACCACTTTTTTTATGATTAATGCGTTTGGGTTTTTAATGTTAGCACTCCTCCATAGAAGGCTATTCAAACTTAAAGGATATAAAAAGATGAATGGAAAGTGAAAGCAATAATATTAGAGATTATTAGTAATGATTGTTAAAAGTGAGTTGAATAATTTAGTTTAGTTCAATCTACCCCCTCTTTGATAAAAGGAGGGGGTTTAGTTGTAAGCTATTACTATGCTTTGAATAACAAAAAAGAACTGATACTATTAAACATGGGGAGGAGTGTTATTACTCCAGCCAACCACTGATTACTATTATTAACAATTTAGTATTAGAAAAACAAAGAGTCTCTTTTGTAGGGGCTTAGCTTTTGGAAAATGCAGTTATTCTATCTTTCTGTTAGAAACACATCTAGTCATATAAAACTTAACCTATTATCTATACTCTAGGTATGGACAAGTAACTATAAGAATTATAGCACTATTGCTGTCTCCACCCACCCTGTCATTGGAAACATATTGTATTTTTTTGACTCTCTGCATCAATGCATAAATATCAAAAAATATTAGAATCAAATATTTCGTTGAATATAATTAACGCAAAATCGACAACACATGAAAATATATCACAACTATAAGTTCAGATAATAAACAATGTATAAAAAACACCTCGTTCAAAAAGAAATAGTGAACAGTCACTTTTCTCTTATCCTGTGTTAAGAAAATTCCTCCACGAACCTCTTATTGAGAGTACTAAGATCAATTGGAGGTTTTTCATTGCCTTAGTTATAGAGCTTTCCATATTTCAACCCGTGTGATGACCATAATTTGAATTTAATTTCTACTATGTTTTTAAAGTGAAAAAATGTATAATGAAAAAGAATATGAAAAAATGATAGTATTTATATATATAATTATTTGTACCAAGTACAGGATTAGAGATAAACAAGTAAGCTTGAAATAATAGTAGACATCAATATAATGAATGGGGAAGGATTGATGAAAATGAAACAGGATAAAAATGAAAGATTAGTGCTTAGAGTAACACCAGGTCTTAAACAAAGCATCGAAGAGCTGGCACAAAAGCAAAACATGAGTGTATCTGAGCTTATAAGAAAAGTGTTAGAAGATGTTGTGTGTAAAAAACAGAAAGAAATCGAACAATGTGTTTTAATGATTAATACGATTGCAGAGCATATCAATCATTTGTTGGAGCAAATGGTTTTTGTTGGTAATCCAAAGGATATCAGTAGGATTACAAAGGAAGTGAGGGATTATAGGAAGATATCCTATTCACATCAATCAAAAGCGATTGAAATAATAATGGAAGAGAAAGCTTTGAAGGATACTAAAATACAATCACTTAAAAGTATTTTGGACAATGATTCTAAAATACTCAGTGATTATCTTGAAAAGTCAGGTGACGATCTTAAGAGTTTAAAAGATTATGGAATTATTCAAGATCGAACTGATATTCTAGAAGAGCAATTATGGAATTCTACTTACAAACTTTACAAGTATTTATGCGGCAAATATTTCACCACACAAAATTTATAATAAGCAACACAAGCTTCGATGTTGGGTCAAAGTAGAGAAAATTATCATAAATATAATCGAGAGATTGGCATTCAAACAGAAAGAAAACAATGCTAATCTTCTTTTTTTACATAAACACTGTCATACGAATGTATGACTATTGATATAACAAAAAAACCGTGATATAATCAAGATACTTTAACTTGATTCATACAGATGAAATGAACTTTGAAAATTCTATATGATTATACAATGAAATCCAATAGTAAGATTGACATTACCATTTATAAAAGGAGAAATAGAAAATGAAAAAAAGCATAAAGGATATAATGATTATTACTATGGTCCTAATCCTAGTATTTACTTCGGGATGCAATAAAACAAGCATAGGTACTCAAGTGGAAAAGAAGATTATTGCTTTAAATAAACCAGAAAAAGAGGGCGTTTTCGTAGAAAAAATAGATGAATTATATGTTGTTAGATACAATCAAGATTATTCTATGAAAGAGTTTTTAGAAAAAGGAGTAAGCTCAGACGAAGAGTTAATTGCATTTTTTGAAGAACAGGGGTTAAATCCTTATAAAAATATGTTAGATGTAATGAGAAGACCCTTTTCTGTTTTCTGTTCCACTTATTCTGCAATAAATGCTGAGGGAGATTATATATTTGCAAGAAATTTGGAATCGGGTTCAGATAGTGTTCCTATTTTATTGTATACAACACCAAGTGATGGATATGCCTCTGTTTCCATGGTCAATGGTTTATATTTCGGGTATCAAAATACATCTACCAGTACAGACGAGAAGCCTATGCTTAGCGTACCATATTCACCATTTGATGGTATGAATGAATGGGGACTTACAGTTGCAAGTAATACAACAGAAGCTTTTGTTAATAGTAATCCAGATAAAACAACAATTAGTTCTTATGGAGCGATGAGACTCATGCTAGACTCTGCAAAGAATGTTGAGGAAGCTATTTCCATATTTGAAAAATACAATATATATTTTCAAGCAGAAGCAGCAATTAAATTTATAATATCGGATGCATCTGGTAAATCTGTGTTAATAGAGTATGTGGGAGACGAGTTTATCATAATAGAAAACAGTAATCCTTGGCAAGTTGCTACAAATTTTAGGGTGAGTGCATTTGAGAATGAAGAAGAGCCAGCCCGAAAAAGAGTATGTAAGAGATATACACAATTGTTTGAAACGTTAGAAGAGACGAATGGAATCATATCAGATGATGAAGCAATGAAGTTGCTAAAAAGTGTTGCACAAACTTTTGCTTCGTGGTCTGCCATTTATAATAAATCAACAGGAGAAATCGCGGTAGCTACAAAAACAAATCA
Organism: Firmicutes bacterium HGW-Firmicutes-1; assembly: GCA_002841625.1. NCBI lineage: Bacteria > Bacillati > Bacillota > Firmicutes bacterium HGW-Firmicutes-1. The sequence continues at coordinate 214,507 of PHAG01000009.1, forward strand.
TAAATATAACGATGTGAAATATTTTAAACTTGAGATGAAAAAGAATTAATTCTCATCATCTCAAGGAACATGGAGATCAATAAATCCGCAAACTCTTGACGTACGACATATGGTACGATATAATTTATTTATAATTATTATTAGGATGTGAAAATAATGGAAAACATTTCTGTTTCAAATGCAAGAAAAGAAATATATAAGCTGATTGATAAGGTCAATGAGGAGCATGTAGAATATATGATTTCTGGGAAGCGAAATAATGCTGTTTTGGTAAGTGAAGAGGATTGGAAATCGATACAAGAAACCTTATATATGTATGAAACTGGTAATGCCAAGGATATTCTTGAGGGCATGAAAATACCATTGGAAGATTGTGAGGAATTAGATTGGAAACATATAAAATAGTTTTCACGCCAAGAGGTAAAAAGGATTTAAAAATAATTATCAATTCTGAATATAAAGAAAAAGCATTTGATTTATTAGAGTATATATCTAAAAGACCATATGGAAAACCACCTGAGTATAAGGTTTTAAAAGGGGATATGGAGGGTGTTGTATCTCGAAGAATCAGTAGGCAGCATCGATTGGTTTATCAGGTTTTTGATGAAGATAAGATAATTAAAATATTGATGATGTGGACACATTACCATAAATGAGTCGTTTGGAGTATTTCTTTGTAAAATTAAAATACAACGATAAGTCCAAGTAACAAATAACGTATAAAAACCACCTCATTCAAGAGGTGGTAGAGGATTTGCTATAGTAATTTATATATATTTGTAGTAATAAAGCATATGAAGAATGCTATCCCTGTTGGAATAAGCACAGAAACCAAGGTCCATTTTAGGCTGCCGGTTTCTTTTTTTATCGTCCATAGGGTGGTAGAACAAGGCCAATGGAGTAAACTAAATAGCATAGTATTTATTGCTGTCAAGTAAGTCCATCCATGGGACAATAATATTTCTTTAAGAGATGCTAAGCTTTCAAATTCAGTAAGGTTGCCGGTTGATAAATAAGACATCAGTAAAATTGGTAGTACTATTTCGTTAGCAGGTAAACCTAAAATGAAGGCTAAAAGTATAAAACCATCTAAACCTATGGAGGTTGCCAAGGGATTCAAGAAGTTTGCAGCATAGGTGAGTATACTATTATCTCCTATGAAAGTATTGCTGAGTATCCATATAATTGCTCCTGCGGGTGCAGCAATACAGATTGCTCTTATTAGAACAAAAAAGGTTCTATCTATAATAGAGGTATATAAAACTCTTCCAAATTGAGGCCTTCTATAAGGGGGGAGTTCTAAGGTGAAGGTTGAAGGAATACCTATTAAAAGGGTTTTTGATAATATATATGAAACTAGTAAGGTAATGGATATTCCAATTACAATGAGGAGTGTGATTGAAAAAGCAGGTATAAGAGTTTTAAGCATTGAACTAGTTGAAAAAACAAAAAATACCGAGGAAATAGTAATTAATGTAGGAAAGCGACCATTGCAGGGTACGAAGCTGTTGGTTAGAATTGCGATCATTCGTTCACGTGGTGACTCAATGATTCTACAACCGACTACTCCAGCAGCATTGCAACCAAAGCCCATACACATTGTTAGACATTGTTTACCATGAGCGCAAGCCTTTTTAAATAAATGGTCCATATTGAAAGCAACTCTTGGTAGGTAACCAAGGTCTTCAAGTAAGGTGAAAAGTGGGAAAAAAATTGCCATTGGTGGAAGCATCACAGCTACAACCCATGCTAATGTTCTATATAAACCGAGTATGAGTACCCCATGAATCCAACTAGGTGCATTTATACGCAAAAACCAAGTAGATAAAAGGTTCTCTACACCAAAAAGAAGCGTACCCAAAGCTCTTGAAGGAATATTTGCACCAATTACTGTAATCCAAATTATCGTTGCTAGTAGCAGTAGCATAATTGGTACTCCAAATTTCTTTGAGGTTATGAAGTTGTCAATCTTCTCATCTCTGTAATGGGTTTTTCCATTTTCAATAACATACTTCTGCTTAATTGCCTCAGCCATTTTATAATGCGCTTCAGTTATGTAATCCCTTCCATTTTCAGGGTTAAGGATTTCGTTTACATCAAAGGGCTTAATAAACAGCGATGATTTTTGGTTGTTGTGGTAATTATGGGAGATTACATCGTTAAGAATATTTTTAATTTCTTGAATTCCTATTCCGTTTGGGGCTGAGGTAAGTACAACAGGTATTCCCAATTCCTGCTCTATTCCAACAGAATCAATAAGAATCTTTTTCTTTTTGGCCTCGTCAATAAGATTAATGCATAATATAACATTTTCACTTATATTCATTATTTGAAATAATAAATTAAAATTTCTTTCAAGACAAGTTGCATCAGTAACTACGATGATCGCATCAGGAGCTTCATTGCAAATGAAATCTCTAGCAACTTCTTCCTCTACAGAAGAAGCAAAGAGGGAGTAAGTACCTGGTAGATCAACTAAAATATAATCCTTTCCACAGTGACTAAACTCTCCCATTGCATTTACTACAGTTTTACCAGGCCAATTACCCGTATGCTGATGAAGCCCTGTGAGGGCATTAAACACTGAGCTTTTACCAGTGTTAGGGTTGCCAGCTAAGGCAATTGTATATTTTGCACGATTAGATATTTTAGCTAAATCTTTAATACCATTCTTTTGCATTGAAGAATAGGTCATACCCATACTATTTAAACTCCTTATATTATTTCAATTTCATTATAGTAATAAAGTGATTCCTACAATAAAGAAACTGTAATCGTAGAGGCTTCTTCTTTTCTCAAGGCGATCATCGCTCCACGAATTTTATAAAGGGTCAGATTTTGTTTAGGACCTTTTCTAATTACCTGTATAGTAGCACCCTTTGTTACACCCAATGCTAATAATCTATCTCGCAATAAGCTATGAGCATTTAATCCATCTACAGTTGCACTCTTACCTATTTCAAGTTCATATAATTTTTTATTCATGATTTATGTTTTAACCTCATCTAACTATTACTCTATTAGTTTATGTAAAATACATTTGCTCGGCAACTTGTATATTAGAAATTTATTTTATTGCATAGTATTAAATAGATAGATTTTTAAAGGAATTAATTCAGATGAAGCAAGAAGAATTTTTCACCTTTCGGGAGTATATGAATAAGGAAAAAAATGAATTAAGTGCTTGTGAAGAGGATTATATTGAGATGATTTATAGATTATGTGGAGAACACCACGATTTCACTAGGGTGGTAGATCTTGCAGCAGCCTTAAATGTTAAGCCTCCTTCAGTCACTAAAATGATAAAAAAGCTAGGTGAAAGAGGGTACCTGAAGTATATTAAGTATGGTATTATTGAACTTGAAGATAGTGGGAGAAGAATAGGGAAGGATTTATTGTTTCGACATAATACTATAGAAGCATTTTTGAATTTGCTCAATATTAAGGAGGACATTTTAGAAGAAACGGAAAAGATTGAACACACCATTAATGCTGAAACCTTACTAGGAATTAGAAGGTTATTGTATTTTTTTGCACAGAACCCAAAAAGCAAGTCGGAGTATATTGATTTCATCTCAAAACAGTAAATTAAGGTCTTTAGCAGCTCTCAATTTTAGCAAAAACAGGTCCAAGGTATATAATGGCGATTGCTTTACATTTACATCTATTGTGGTATAATTAATTTTTAGATTACTATTACATATGAAGTTTGGAGGAGATAAGAATGAAGGATTCAAATAATAATCCAGAGGATAAAGTTATTGATATTGACAGCAAAAATATAGAAAAAAAGCTATTAAAGATAGTTCCAAGAATTGTTATCGGGCTATTCGTATTGGTAGTATTAATCAACAGCATTTATATCTTGGACAGTAAAGAAAATGGAGTAGTTTTAAGATTTGGTAAAATTGCTACAATAGTTACAGATGCAGGACCACATTTTAAAGTACCGTTAGTAGATCAAGTTAAGAAAGTAAATGTAAAAAATATTTATAATATGGAATATGGATATAGAACACAATCAGGTGGTAATGAGACAAGTGAAGCTGTTTATGTAGATCAACCTGAAGAAGCAACTGTTATTGTTGATGGAGCAAATAACAATGCTTCCATTGCTTTAATAGATGTTATTATAAAATATAAGGTTTCAAATCCAGAAGAATTTTTATTTAACGTGGATGATATTGAAGGAACACTTAGGTTGGCTTTAGAGGATACCATACGTACAAGTATGCAATCCTTGACCTTAGATCAGGCAAAGACTGAAAAAGAAAGTATTAATGCGGCTGTTAAGCCTTTATTACAGAGGAAAATGACAGAATATGGAGCTGGCATTCAAATCGAACAAGTGTTAACACAAAATGTACAATTTTTACCTAGTGTAGAAACCGCTTTTCAACAAAAGGAAAATGCCAACCAGTATAAAAATGGGAAGATTGAAGATGCAGAACGTTATGAAAATACGATCATTCCTAAAGCAAAAGGTGAAGCAACACAACTTGTGGAACAAGCAAATGCCTATGCTGCTCAAACAGTAGCAGAAGCCAACGCAGCTGTAGCACAATTTAATGCACTTTATACTGAATATAAAAATAATCCTCAAATATTGAAAGAAAAATACTATATTGAAGCAATGACAGCATTCTTTAAAAATAATACAATTATAGTAGATACTACACAAGACGGAGATCTTTATAAGTTTTACAATTTTTCAGATAACAACCTGGTAAAAGAACAAATTAGTTCTGCACCAAATAATTAAAGGAGGAGTTAACATGAAAAGAAGAATAATCATTTCTATTTTGGTTCTAGTTGCCTTAATTGGCTTTAGCTCTTCTATATATATTGTAAATGAAGATGAAGTGGCTACAATAAAATCTCTTGGAAGAATTGTTGCTGTAGTTACAGAAGCTAGAGATGCAGAGGCTGTTTCGAAAAATCTTAAAGCAAATGAAATGAACATCAGAATGATTCCAGAAAAAGGATTACACTTTAAAATACCATTTATACAAAGTGTAGATAAGTATACATCTAAATACTTAACCTATGTATCTAATCAAGAAATTATTAATACAAAGGATAGTAGAAGAATAGAAATTCAAATGTATGCTCAATATAGAATTATGGATCCGGTTATCTTTCAACTTGCACTAGGTTCTAGGGCTCAAGCAAATAAACAGATGGATGATTCCGTTTATCCTCTTGTAATTCAGTCTGTAAATAATTTGAATTTTGATGAATTCTTTGATCAAAATACACTACAAGATATTGTGACCTCTAGACAAAAGATAGCAAATGAAAGACTTTTGCTGGATTATGGGCTTTATGTTTCTGATATTGGAATTAACCGCAAAAAGTTCCCAGTAGCGAATGTTAAGAGTATAGAAGAAAAGATGACTCTTCAAATACAAAAAGAAAGTGAAAAATTAATAGCTGAAGGTGATTCCTATTATGTTCAAGAACAGGCTATTTCAGACAGAGATAAAGTAAAGACTGTTTCAGAAGCAGTTGAAAAAGCGGCGGTAATTAGGGCGAGTGCTGATGCAGAGGCTATTAAGATTTATCAAGAATCATTGAATAAGGATTTGGCTTTTTATGAATTTATTACACGTATGCAAATTTATAAAGAAATGAGCGGTAAGACGATTTTTATTGACAAAGATAACGCGATTTTTGAACTATTAAATGGTTATTGATAGAAGGTTGTGAAGAGTTGATGCATAATTGTTTGTAGTTGAAACAAATGATTAAGTACGGTATAATATAATAATTATTAAGCCTAGGGCTAGCTTAGCTAGCTTTAGGTTATTATTAAATCCATTTATATATAAAGGAGCTGATCGTATGGGAATTAACACATATAATCAATATGAATTAGATCAACAAGGTGAGTTTAATCATTTTTTATCAAAGGTATTTACTTGGATGTTTGTAGGTCTTAGTTTAACTGGGATTACAGCATTTTTAGTTGCAACGAATGAAAGTCTTATAAACGCAATTATCTTAAATCGTACTGTGTTCTTAGGTTTAATATTTGGTGAATTAGCGGTAGTTATGTTTTTATCTTTTAGGGTGCATAAACTATCTTTTGGTATGGCACTTGGAACCTTTTTGCTTTATTCTATAATGAATGGTCTTACATTGTCAGTTGTTTTATTAAGATATACAACAACATCTGTGGCATTGGTATTTGGTGGCTCGGCACTTATTTTTGGTGTTATGGCTATTTATGGGTTTGCTACAAAAACAGATTTAGAACCTTTTAGAGCACTCCTAATGATGGGTATATTTGGAATGATAATCATGTCTGTTATTAATATGTTTATGAGAAGTGCCGCTTTTGATCCAATTATTGGTTATTTAGGAGTTGCAGTATTTTCAGGACTAACAGCATATGATATTCAGAAACTAAAAAAATACCATAAACATAGTAGTAAAGAAAATCATGGTGATAGTAATATGGCCATCATAGGTGCATTGATGCTCTATCTTGATTTCATTAATATCTTTTTATCATTACTACGTATAACGGGAAATAGAAGATAGTTATATAGGGATAAGAAGCAGCTGATCTAACACTGAGGGGTTAGGTCAGTTTTTTATTTACTGGGAAACTTACATGACATGGCCTTCACCAAGTAAAATGAAATAATGTAAATGAAAGTTAGTAGCCATATGTCTTAGGTTTTATTTCGTGATTTTAACTCGACGCAGCCGATTTTATTATTTAACAAGAAATTTTTATAACTTGCTTACCACCAAGGAAAATGTAACGGAGCTGACGGTTATCTAACCATAGGCATTCATTCTATTACGTATGAAAGTTATGTATAAGTGATTGATGGATTTCGTTACCTAAGCTATAATATCAGTAAGTAGCTTATAAAAATCAAGGATTATAGGAGATGGACCATGACAAAAGTATTTGCGCCAGGATGTGCGTTAATGATTTACAAACCTGAACTCAGCAAGAGAATGTTTGATTTTTTAAATGTGGATTTAAACGGAATCGAAGAACATGTAATATGCTGTAGGCATGAACCACAATTAGACCATGGAACAGAGATTATCAATACTTGTGCAGGCTGTGACAGACGATTTAGGCAGCTATATGAAGGGATTACTACTATTTCTCTTTGGGAGATATTAGCTGATAGTAAGACCTTTCCTTTTCCTGATTACAAAGGAAAAGAGATGACCATTTTAGATGCCTGCCCAACGAGAGATCAAGAAAGAGTGCACACGGCTATCAGAGCTTTATTAAAAAGAATGAACATTCAATTGATTGAACCTAAAAACACAGGAACTAAGAGTACCTGTTGTGGAGATAGCTTTTACGGAATTCTCCCAGTGGATCAAGTAAAACAACAGATGAAAAAACGTGCAGGCGAAATGCCTGTTGACGATGTTGTAGTATATTGTGTATCTTGCTGTAAATCCATGCACATAGGCGGGAAAAAGCCCCGGTATATGATTGACCTATTATTTGATGAGGAAACAGTTGCTGATGTGTATGAACCAGATGAATGGCATGCACTTTTGAATCAATTTATCGAGGTGCACTAGCAGTATAAAACAAATTATTTTTTTTATTACATAAGATTGAGTTGACATTTTCTTCTTAAATTGATACAATATATAGTATGTTTGTGGTCGTGCAACTACTATATATTGTAAAAAGAGGTGTTACTAATGATAACGGTTTTAAAGAGAAATGGTACTGTAGGTGATTTTAATATAAAGAAAATATCTACAGCAATCCAGTTATCTATGGCTGAAACAAAGGATAACGTAGATGAACAATTAGCCAACGCGATTAGTGAGAAGATTAGCTTAGAGCTACAAAAATATCCGTGTCCAGTTTCAGTGGAAGATGTTCAAGATTTAGTAGAGAAATATCTTATGGAGTCACCAAGAAAGGATGCTGCAAAAAGGTATATTTTATATCGATATGAGAGAGATAAAACAAGAGATACAAGAACAAAAAGACTGGACGGAAGATTGTTAACAGAGGAATTCATAAGCAATTATAAGCACAAACCTAATCCAATGAAACAACTAGGAACTTTTGTTTATTATAGAACTTATTCCAGATGGTTACCTGAGGAAAAGAGAAGAGAATACTGGTGGGAAACGGTAAGAAGAGCTGTTGAGTACAATTGTAGTCTTGTTCCTACAACAAAAGAAGAAGCAGAAAAACTGTATGACAATATCTTTAATCTGCGTCAATTTTTATCTGGAAGAACATTTTGGGTAGGTGGAACGGATGTTACAACCCATTATCCTATGGCTAATTTTAATTGTGCCTTTACAGTAATTAATGATTTTGGAGTTTATAAAGATTTGTTTTATCTCCTAATGGTAGGAGCAGGAGTAGGCATAAGAATACTTAGAGATGACACAAAAAGACTTCCTAAAGTACGATCAAACTTTGAGATTATTCATGAAGACTACTCACCTATTGTAAAGCAAGGAAGAGAAGATAGTACAAGTCTTGAGTTTATGCATAACAACACTGTGAAAATTATTATTGGCGATAGCAAAGAAGGCTGGGTTCAATCTTTAGATTTTTATTTTAAAGTGTTATATAGTAATGAATATAGAAATATTAACACAGTGATCATAAATTATAATCATGTTCGACCAAAAGGTGAGAAACTAAAAACCTTTGGTGGTACTGCAAGTGGACATGCTAGCTTGAAAAATATGTTTATAAAAATAACAAAGGTAATTAAGAGACGTGGTGTTCTTGAGGATGAAGCCAACGTGAAGCTGAAACCAATTGATTGCTTAGATATAGCTAATATTATTGGCGAGAATGTAGTCGTAGGTGGAGTAAGAAGAACAGCAGAGATTGTATTGGTAGATCCGGATGATAAAGAATGCGTTGAGTCAAAAAGCAACTTATACAAACAAATCGATGGTCAATGGATTGTAGACCATGATATCATTCATAGACAAATGAGTAATAACTCCATTTATTATAGACAAAAACCTTCAAGAGATACTTTGCATTGGCAAATTGAACAAATGCGATATTCAGGTGAACCAGGTTGGGTAAATGAAGTTGCTGGGGCTAAAAGAAGACCAAATATGAATGGAGTGAATCCTTGTGGAGAAATACTTCTAAATGCAAATGGCTTGTGCAATCTTACTACAGTAAATGTATATGCTTTTGTTAAGGAAGATGGTACCTTGGATCATAATGGTTTAATGGAGGCTCAAAGATTATCTGCAAGAGCTGGTTATAGAATGACATGTGTTGAACTGGAAATTCCAGAATGGAATTATGTTCAAAATGAAGATAAATTGTTAGGTTGTTCTCTAACAGGATGGCAAGACATGGTAAACGCAGTGCAACTGACTAGAGAACAAGAAGCGAAGCTCTTGAAGAATTTAAGAGATGTTGCTCAAACCTCTGCAAATCATTATGCAAGCGAGATTGGAGAAAACAAACCACTATTGGTAACTACAGTTAAACCTGAGGGCACATTAAGTCAATTGCCAGTAGTATCTAGTGGAGTGCATTATTCTCATTCACCATATTATATTAGAAGAGTAAGAATTAATGCAGATGATCCAGTGGTTAAGGTTTGTGAGGAGCTTGGTTATCCTATTTTCCCAGAGGTAGGACAAGAAATGGAAACGTGCACAACAAAGGTAATAGAGTTTCCTATCAAAGCACCGCTTGGAACTACTAAATATGATGTTTCGGCAATAGATCAGCTAGAGAATTATAAGCTTTTTATGGAAAACTATGTAGATCATAACTGTTCGATTACAATACATGTTAGAGAAAATGAATGGGAAGAAGTGGAAGAGTGGGTATGGAAAAATTGGGATGATATCGTTGCGCTATCCTTTTTATCACTAGAGGATAACTTTTATCAACTATTGCCATATGAAGCTATTGATGAAGAAGAATTCAATAGACGTAGCAAAGAAATGAAACCTTTTATTACGAATCTGCTAACCAAGTATGAAAAGAAAGAAATAGAATTAGATGTTGGGAATGAAAGTTGTGAAAGTGGTGCATGTCCTATAAGATAAAATGATATATGGGGCTGGAGCAAGGTTGTCGTTAAAAGCATTTTTTCTGATTGGTGTATCATTTATTGGCAGTAAGTATTCATTTTTCTGGCCTTACCCTTCGGCCGGTCTTGCGAAAAATGAATACTTACTGCCTTTTGTATTAATCTAGAAGAAAAAATGCATTTATCTCTGTTTCGTTAATTTATAATTAAGTCAATGGTATAAAACCTCCGCATTCGCTACGGTTTTGTAAACGAATGGAAGCTCGCTTCCATTCGTTTAAATTGCAACAACTTATCACATTCGTGAACGGGTTTATCAATTACGCAATAATCATATTATTTTTGCCACTATCTTTCACGTGGTATAAGAGAACGTCTGCTCTATAAAGTGCTTCATCAACAGTGTCTTCACCATCATAAAAGACAAAGCCCCCACTTAAGGTTATTGGCTTGGTGATAGTATCTATTTGAATAAGGATATGATTGATTTGTTTCACGATTTCGTTGTAAAAATCAGGATTGGTATTTTCAAGGATTACTATGAATTCATCTCCCCCATATCTTCCAACAATACCATTGCTGTTAACAATGGTTTTTAACTCATTACTTATGTATTTAATAACTTGATCACCAAGATCATGGCCGTAGGTATCGTTTATTTCTTTGAAAGCATCGATATCTATCATTCCGATTAATAGTTTCTGTCGGTTTGGAGTGTTTTGGTAAGAATTGAAGAAATTAAAGATGTAGCGTCTGTTATAAAGCTGACTTAGATCATCTATCATGGTTAGCTTTTCTAGCTCTTTGTTTTGGAGATCTAGCAGGTCAGCATATTTGTTTAGAACTTCCTTTTCTTTTTTATAGGCGTTAGAGAAGGTTCCGAGTAATAGTGCTCCGAAGGCAAAAGTTATGACAACTTGTACAACGGAGTCTATGACTTGCGTATTCAGTGGAACTACTAAGAATAAGGAAGGGTGATATGCATTTAGTAGCATCATTATTATAATTACAAGGACTTCACTAATCATTAAAATGATTTTTAGCTTCTTCTCGAACAAATAGCTTATGCCAATAAAAATCAAAAAGGAATAGGCAATCGTAAAGTTATTTGAGACTCCCGCTGTAAACCAGCCGAAGGGTAGTAAACCAAAGATAGCTACACATACGAGTATGATTTGAATTTTAAATATATATTTACCTTGTAATGCAAAGAATAATAATACACCTGAAACCAATACACAACTAAACCATTTATAATTTGCGATAAATGGAAAATCGATAATAATATTTTCAACAATCAAAAAAACTGGTAATATGCTTGTGAAAATTAATATGTAAATGAGTAAACGTTCTTCAAGAGAACGTGCGTTAATTTTAGTGAACATATTATACCCCTTTTTTAGTTTGAAGATGATTACATATAGTTCATTCGTCTTTTTACCATTATAAACCACTCCTGCATTATAAACAATAAAAACTAATGAAATTAACATGGAAGTAGGTTGTCAAACACTAGACAAACTGATAAAATAGAAGGTAGAAGTGTTTTAATTTTCCAATAAACACTTAAATACGGATTAGGTGGGTGAAAGCATGAAAAACAATATTAGCAAAGCAGAAATCAATGAAATCATTGAATCCAACCACAGAGATCCTCATCATATTTTAGGTCTTCATAAGAGTAAGAAAAATAAATATATCATCAATACTTTTCAACCACATGCAAAACATGTGAAGGTAATTGTACTTGATGAAGACCAAGAAACCCAAGTAGAAATGGTTAAAGTTGCTGATGAAGGGTTTTTTACCATTGAATTAGATGCGGAAGTGGAACTGAAATACAAATTATTATATGAAGGTTTTAATGGGGATAGTTGGGAAATGTACGATCCGTATTCTTTTTCTCCAATAATCTCAGATTTAGATATGCACTTATTTGGTAATGGTACACATTATGAAATCTATAATAAGCTTGGAGCACATGTACTTGAAGTAAATGGTGTTAAAGGTGTGCACTTTGCAGTATGGGCACCAAATGCTAAGAGAGTTAGTGTAATTGGCGATTTTTGTGGATGGGATGGTAGAATTTATCCGATGAGATTGTTAGGACAATCCGGAATCTATGAATTATTTGTTCCAGGGCTTGACATAAATACTAAATATAAGTTTGAAATTAAAACGAGAGAAGATTATTTGCTTAAAAAATCTGATCCTTACGGAAATTATGCGGAAATGAGGCCTGATACAGCGTCTATAGTTACAGATGTGAACAGTTATAAATGGAAAGATACGAAATGGATGAAAAAAAGAGACTCAAGCGTACCGTATAATAAACCAACCTTAATCTATGAGGTTCATTTAGGTTCATGGAAAAAACCTGAAGACGGAGGTTTTTTAAATTATAGACAATTAGCTCATGAGCTCGTGGACTATGTTAAAGAGATGGGCTATACACATATTCAATTAATGCCAATTGCTGAGCATCCCTTTGACGGGTCTTGGGGTTATCAGGTAATCGGTTATTTTGCTACTACCAGTCGATTTGGGACACCAGAAGATTTCATGTATTTTGTAGATTACTGTCATAACAATGAAATAAGTGTTTTATTAGATTGGGTGCCAGCACATTTTCCAAAAGATGGCCATGGACTCATTAGATTTGATGGAACCGCTCTATATGAGCACGAGGATCCAAAGCAAGGTGAACATCCTCATTGGGGAACAATGATCTTTAATTTTGAGAGAAATGAAGTTGTTAACTTTCTAGTTGCCAATGCATTTTATTGGTTAGACATATTTCATATAGATGGTTTAAGAGTTGACGCAGTTGCTTCTATGCTCTATTTAGACTACGGTAAAGAATACAATGAATGGATACCAAATGTTTTTGGCGGAAGAGAAAATCTTGCAGCTGTAGAATTTTTCAAACATCTAAATTCAATTATTTATCAAAAATATCAAGGAATTTTAATGATTGCTGAAGAGTCAACCTCTTGGGCAGGCGTATCTAGACCGACTGATGTTGGTGGTCTTGGTTTTGGTATGAAATGGAATATGGGTTGGATGAATGACTTTTTAAGATACATTGAAAAAGAACCTATTCATAGAAAATATCATCATAATGATTTAACCTTTAGTATGGTTTATGCATATACCGAGAACTTTATTCTTGTTCTATCTCATGATGAAGTTGTTCATGGTAAAGGTTCAATGATAACTAAGATGCCTGGTGATTATTGGCAAAAGTTTGCTAACTTACGTGCCGCTTATGGCTTTATGTATGGCCATCCAGGAAAGAAACTTTCCTTTATGGGTAATGAAATAGCTCAGTTTGATGAATGGAGTGAAGATAAGAGTATTGATTGGCATTTACTTCAGTTTGATAAACATCAACAATTGCAAAATTATATGAAGGAATTGAATCATTTATATTTATCTGAGAAAGCTTTTTGGTATGATGATTTTTCACCTAAAGGATTTGAGTGGATTAACTGCTCGGATTCAGAAGCAAGTATAATATCTTATGTAAGGAAAACGGATAAAGTAAAGGATACGATTGTAGTAGTAGCCAATTTCACACCTGTACCAAGAACATTACATAAAATAGGAGTTCCTTATAAAGGTACCTATAAGGAAATCTTCAATAGTGATGATTTAAGGTTTGGTGGAAGTGGATTGGTGAATTCAAACATTTTATCTTCCGCTGATGAAGAATGGGATGGAAGAGAACAAAACATTGGGCTCATTATTCCGCCACTAGCAACAGTCATTTTGAAATATATTGGATAACCTATAAATTATTAGCAAGCACCTTGATTCTTCTATCAAAGTGCTTGTTGTTTTTTATCCAGTTGGAAAGTTCTACTTTCCACGAAGCATAGAACAAAGCGTTGGATAGCATAAATTATTATGTAGCGCGCTGACAAGTGCTTTGTTCTAGGCGGTTATATTTTCTGTTGTTCTATAAAATTTATAAAAGATTTTTTTTGGACATCATAAGTACACAGTACAGCAGTATAATAAGGTATTACAACATAGGAAGTGATGTGCTATGAGCCATGAAACTAAACCAATACCTAATGGAAACGAGATGCAAAGTATTAAAAAAACGAGGGTCCTTGTTCTTGAGGACAATAAGATTAATCAAATGCTTGCAGTTGAAATGTTAGGTATGCTTGGAATTCATGATGTTCATGTTGTGGAAAATGGTTTAGAAGGATTAGAAAAAGCACAAGAGAATGAATATGATTTGATCGTAACAGATATAAAAATGCCAAAAATGGACGGCATAGAGTTTGCACAGAATATTAGAGAAATGGATAGGTATTGCAATACTCCAATCATTGCCTTGACAGCGAATGTTAGGGAGGACCAAATTCAGAGCTACTACAAGGTTGGAATAAATAATTGCATTATGAAGCCAGTCGATATTGTGGAGTTTGGCAAAACACTAAAAAAATATTTGAAGTAAGTACATACATAAGGTTATCACTAAGGGACGTATAGTCTTACACGTCCCTTAGTGATTTCTTTAGTGATGCATTTCTAAGTATTTTTCATTCATTTCAATGATTTTAACCATCATATCTTTAGAAGGACCACCAATTACATTTCTCTTACCAACACATGCCTCTAAAGAAATTTCATCATATAAATCCTCAGAAAAAACATCTGATATCGAACGATATTCATCCATAGTTAGAGTTTCAAGAGTTTTATTATGGTTTATACAATATAAAACTAATTTACCTATGATTTCATGGGCATTTCTAAAATGAACCCCTTTTTTAACTAGATAATCGGCAGCGTCAGTTGCATTTGTAAAGCCTCCGCTAGCACCTTGATACATTCTTTCTTTGTTAACTTTAAGTGTATTTAACATATCTTTAAAAATGGGTAGACACATCTTAACGGTATCAATTGCATCAAAGGTAACTTCTTTATCTTCTTGCATATCTTTATTATAGGCAAGAGGTAAAGATTTCATTGTTGTAAGTAAGCTCATAAGAGAACCGTATACACGTCCAGTTTTTCCACGAACCAATTCAGGAATGTCTGGGTTTTTCTTTTGGGGCATGATACTACTTCCAGTGCTATACGCATCATCTAATTCAATGAAACCAAATTCATTCGTACACCATAAGATGATTTCTTCACTGAAACGACTTAGATGCATCATAAGAGTTGAGAGTGAACTGAGTAGTTCTATGCAAAAATCTCTATCTGATACCCCGTCAATACTGTTAAGACAAATGCTATCAAAGTTTAAAAGTTCGGCAACCAGCTCTCTATCAAGAGGATAGGTTGTTGTTGCTAGCGCTCCAGATCCCAGAGGTAATACATTGGTTCTTTTATAGGTATCTTCTAGCCTAGAACGATCTCTTTTAAGCATTTCAAAATAAGCCATCAAATGATGAGAAAATGTAATAGGTTGGGCTTTTTGCAAATGTGTATAACCAGGCATAATGGTATCTAGATGTTCCTTACAAAGCTGAAGAAGAACAACTTGAAGATCCGCAATCATTTGATCAATTATCTGAATCTCCTCTTTAATATACATTCTCATATCAAGAGCTACTTGGTCATTACGACTGCGACCAGTATGAAGCTTTTTACCGGTGTCACCAATTTTTTCGATTAGGAGCTTTTCCACATTCATATGAATGTCTTCAGCTTCAATATCAAAGGTTACTTGACCAGCTTCAATTTCACTAAGTATTTCATTCAGTGCAATAACAATTGTATTCGCATCTTCAATAGGAATAATATCTTGCTTGCCAAGCATAGTAACGTGAGCAACGCTACCGGCAATATCTTGTTTATATAGACGTTCATCAAATCTAATTGAAGAGTTAAAATCATCTACCATTGCATGGGTTGATTTAGAAAATCTACCGCCCCAAAGCTTCATATTATCACTTCCTAGTATGTTTTTTTAGTATTCAAATTTATTTGTACCACTGTGTTACGTTTGAGTGTAACACAGTGGTACGTATTAAACTTAGTTATTTTCGTTTTTTTGCATCATCATAGCACGAACTTTCAATGGTAAACCAAAAAGATTAATAAAACCTTCAGCATCATGATGATTATAGAGTTCTCCTGTTGTAAAGCTAGCAATACTTTCGTTATAAAGTGAATACTTTGAAGTAGCTCCTGCTGGAACGATATTACCTTTGTATAGCTTTAACTTTACAGAACCAGTAATTGTTTGCTGTGTCGAATCAACAAAGGCAGTAAGCGCTTCTCTAAGAGGAGTAAACCACTCACCACTATAGGTTAATTCTGCGAATTTAACAGCAATAGTACTCTTATAAGCAATCGTTTGTTTGTCTAAACAAAGGTATTCTAATTCTTGGTGTGCTGCATATAGAATTGCCCCACCAGGGGTTTCATATACACCTCTCGATTTCATACCCACAACACGATTTTCAACTATATCAACGATACCAATACCGTTTTTGCCACCAATTTCATTCAGTTTAGTAATCATTTGTGATGCAGACATGGATTCGCCGTTTAATGTATTAGGATAGCCTTTTTCAAAGCCAATTTCTACATAAGTAGGTGCATCAGGTGCCTTTTCTGGAGTGACGGACATTTGCAGTAATTTATCATAATTTGGTTCGTTAGCGGGATCTTCAAGTTCAAGACCTTCATGGCTTAAATGCCATAGATTACGGTCTCTACTGTACGTATCGCCTTTTTTCATGGGGGCTTGAATGCCACGAGCATCTAAGTAAGCAATGGCATCTTCACGGGACTTAATATCCCAAATACGCCAAGGAGCAATGATTCTAATATGAGGTGCCAAAGCTTTAACTGTTAATTCAAAACGGACTTGATCATTACCCTTTCCGGTAGCACCATGGCAAATTGCAGTGGCACCTTCTTTGAGGGCGATTTCTACCAAACGTTTTGCGATAACAGGTCGTGCCATAGAAGTACCTAATAAATATTTGTTTTCATATTTAGCACCTGCCTGCATTGTTGGTATAACGTAATCATCAATAAATTCATCAGTAACATTTTCTATATAGAGTTTACTTGCACCTGTTGATAGGGCTCTTTCTTCTAAACCATCTATCTCTTTACCTTGACCTACGTCTACGCAAACTGCAATTACTTCATAATCATAGTTTTCTTGTAACCAAGGAATAATAACCGTTGTGTCTAAACCACCTGAATATGCTAATATAACTTTTTCTTTCATTTATTTTGCCTCCTTATATGCTTAAATACTTATTTGGTATATCATAATGACTAATTATACATTAAAACTAATAATTATGCAAGCTTAAATTAATTTTTTTTTAGAATCAAAGTAGTGGTGAAAACAATCTTGAAACGGTTTCTTTTGTTTTTACAAGAAGTGAACGGTTTTGATATAAAGCTAAAGTCATTTCACGACAATAGTTTAAATCTGCATCAAAAGCTGTTTTTAATTCACTGGTTGTATCTTTGTCATAAATAAAAGCATTTACTTCGAAATTCAACCGAAAGCTTCTGATGTCAAAGTTGCAAGTGCCAGCTGAACAAATAATATCATCAACTACAATGGTTTTTGAATGAAGAAATCCTTTTTCATATATGAAAACCCGCACACCATAGGGAAGTAGTTCACCAATATGAGAGTAGGTTGCCCAATGTACAAATAGGTGATCAGGAATACTTGGAATCATAATTCTTACTTCAACTCCAGATGCTGCTGCAATCTTCAAGGCCTCAAGAATACTTTCATCAGGTACAAAATAAGGCGTTTGGATATATATGTAATTTCTTGCCTTGTTTATCATTTTAATATATCCTTGCTTTATTTGCTCATGAATTGAATCAGGGCCACTGGAGACTATCTGCACACCTGCATGACCTGTTGAGGATGACTCCTTAATATACTGAGTACTAATTTCTAATAGCTTCTTTGATGCATGCCTCCAATCAAGAAAAAATCTTAACTGAAGTGATATAACAGAGTCACCTAGAATTTTTAAGTGAGTATCTCTCCAAAAACCAAATTTCTTTGATTCACCGATATATTCAACACCAATGTTAAAACCTCCGACATAACCTATCATACCATCAATAACTACTATTTTTCTATGGTTACGGTAATTTGCCTTAAAGTTTAAATACTTAAGTTTTGAAGGGAAGAAAAATGCTACTTCGCAGCCATCATTTTTAATGGCTTGAATTAGATGTTTAGGGAGAGATCGTGCTCCCACATGATCCAATAAAATTCTGACCTGAACACCTTCACGAGCTTTTTTTGAAAGTAAGTTTAATAGTTGGTTACCTAGATCATCATTTTTCAATATATAATATAAGACATGAATGTGATGAGTAGCTTTTTCTATTTCCATAATTAAGTCATTAAATTTAGTGTGTCCATCAGTAAAAACGGATATTTGATTGTTTTGAGAGTAAAATGATTCACTTAATCTATTATGAAAAAGTATCATATCGGAAAACCATGCCATATCAACGTCATTAAATTGAAAAGTACCTTCCTTAAAAGATCTGGCTTGCTTGGCTAAGAAGGAAGTATAAAGCTCACTTTCCTCCGCAGTGTATTTGAATATTTTACGTTTAGATATGTTTTGTGATAGTAGTATAAAAAATAGAAAACCTATACCCGGCAAGGATGTCATAAAGAATAGCCAAGCTAAGGTTGCAGTAGGGTTTTTTCGCTCTAAGGAAATAGCAATAGCAGACAACACCAAATTCAGAGCAAATATCGTCATATAATTAATACTTAACGATGTAAAATAGTCAATCATAAGAACCTCCATTTCATCGGGTGATGTTACTTACATTTTACCTATTTTATAGTGGTTGTGGCAACCTTTTTTTCGAAAAGAGGAAAAAAAATGCAACTTGTAACAAAAAAACTTGGATGGTATAATCGGGATAGATAAAGAAACTTAACATATATATGAAAATAAACTTGTACAAGGAGCAAATATGAATGAATTAATTGAAATACACCCTATGCAAGTTGAAGATGCAATATCGGTTCAAAAACTTATAAAAGTAGTTTTTGATTGTTTTGTTGGTCCAGATTATTCTGTGGAGGGTGTACAGACCTTTTATGGATTTATTCATCCTGACAATATAATTGATCGATTTCTTAACAAACAGCATAAAATATTTATTGCAAAAGATAAGGACGAAATCGTGGGAGTTATTGAAACAAGAGATACTAGCCACATTTGTTTATTGTTTGTACATAAGCAATATCAAAGAAAAGGAATAGCCAAAAGGCTATTTAATAAGGCCTTCCTAGATTCCACCTTAGAGCTTACCGTTAATGCTTCCCCATATGCTGTTACGATATACGAAAAATTAGGATTTACAAAAATTGCAGGCGAGCTTATAAAAAACGGTATCACATATATTCCAATGATAAAAGAAAAGTAATGCAAAGGGGACAGGCACTTTTCTCTTATTAGAAGAAGCATTTGCTAAAAACCAGATAATACAAATTTGGTTCTTCATTCAGATCAAGGATGGCAGTATCAGATGAAACGTTATCAATATTTATTACAACAAAAAGGAATAATTCAAAGTATGTCCAGAAAAGGAAACTGTTTAGATAATAGTGTTATGGAAAATTTTTTCGGATTGCTAAAGTCGGAATTATTAAATTTACGTCAATAGAACATTTTAAACAGGAACTAATCAACTATATAGAATATTACAATAATATGAGAATTAAGTGAAAACTAAAAGGACTGTCACCTGTTCAGTACAGATTACAATCCTTGTTAGTTGCTTAATTATGAATGTCTAACTTTTTGGGTTCAGTTCATCCACTTTCTATTTCTTTTTTGATTGCTTCTAATTTAATTTGTATGCACTAAGCTGTTGACCTGCTTGGTAAATGATACACTCTTTAGGAGTATCTTTGCTATCAAATTTAATTTTTACACCATACAACAAGGATTCGAATTCGGTTTCAGATAATGGACTAACTTCAAATGAAGGTTGACCGTCAGCTTGGAAAGTTAATTTTCCATCCTTAACAGAAACAACAAATTCAAATACATTCTTTATCTCGTAAGTACCTGCGAATTTTTTCAGTTGTTCATCAGTGAGCTTAATATATGTTCTATCTGCTGACTTTTCACAAATAGTACGTACTCCAAATACTTGTAGCACAATGGCAGTTACTTCTTGCTTAGTATTTATTGTATATTCAAGTTCAATATCAAAATCTCTTGAATATAACTTCCCTTCTGATTCTGCAACCATTTTACTTGTTAACCCTGGAAGATTCAACATAAGTGTTCCTGAATTATTTACTATATTTACTTCGAAATCTTTCGCTTTAAAGCTTCCAGTATATTTTGTAAGCTCAAGGCTAGGAATAGCATAGCTTCCTCGTTCTTTTAATGGAGTTACGATGTTACCATTTAATATTTTAATTATATTTTCTTTGATACTAACAACGTTAGCATAGCCTTTGTTGGTAAGTATAATAATATGTGCATTTTTATCAGGGAACATTGCATTATCACTTGTAAAGCCAAATGTGTTGCCACCATGTGATATTTCTTCCCCATATGCTCCGGTAGTAAGGCTCCAGCCATAGCCGTAATGACCTATTACTTTTGTTTCTGAATATTTACTAAAGACCTTGGATAAACTTTCCTTTGAGATAACCTGTCCTCTTTGCAAAGCCAAATCCCATTTGTAAAGATCTTCTGCAGTTGAACATAAGAAACCAGCGCCATATGCTGCATTCAATAATATCATATCTAAGCTTTCGGGAACAACGTCCATATAACCGGTGTACCCCTTTGCTTCTACAATTTTTTGATCTAAATCATAAGAGATATTCGTATTTTTCATGCCAACTGGCTCGAAAATATTCTCTTTCATGTAATTTCCAAGAGTTTTTCCGGAAATTTTTTCTACGATTGCACCTAAAACTAGATAACCAGTATTTGAATAACTCCATTTGGTTCCAGGTTCAAAATCTAAAGGCTTATCTTTAATCATGGGTATTAATTTATCGAAGGTCATTTCAGAAGGTTGAATACGATATAACTCAGCAATATTTGTAATATTAAATAATCCAGAAGTATGTGTTAGCAGTTGATGTATCGTTATTTTATCTCCGAAAGGAACATTGCTTAAATACTTTGACACATTATCATTATAGGATAATGTACCCTTTTCAGCCAATTGAGCAATTGCTGCAGCAGTGAATTGTTTGGTCACTGAACCAATTGCAAAGGTAGTTGTATTAAAGGGCTTTATATGATTTTCATAGTCAGCATACCCATAAGAACGGTCTATAAAAATCTTGCCATCCGTCTCAACTAAGATCTGTCCTGAAAAATTTCTATTAAGTTCAAGGCTTGTTAAGTAAGTAGCTAAGTTATCTTGGATTTTTTGCTCTGATTCAGATAACACTTGAGTTTCAAGACTTGCGCTAGGTTTTTGTATGCTCATTGTCTTAGTCTTAGAGTCCAGACTAACTCTAGCGCCTAGGATTTGACTTATAAAATCAGTAGGAACATAGATCCTTGAATTCTTGTTATCAATATTATAACTTAATTTCTTGTCAACACCGTTTATTGTAACAATTTTCGTATCAGGAGTTAAGGAAATTTCACCATTCATGTAAAGAATAACAACACATTTTCTTGTGTTATCCCAAGATACTTCAGCTCCAAGGTTTTCTGCAATTAACCTTAAGGGGTACATTGCTGCTGTATTTTCATTAGAATCGATTGTATAATTTGATGTATCTATAGATTTTCCATCAATTAAGATAGATGAAATCACATCTGTCGATATCGTCTTTGATTGTTCGCTATTTGCAAATGATGTAAATATCGAGGATACAGTAAAAGCAATTGTAATGAATAATACCAATAATCTTTTTTTCATTTTTAATAATCCCTCCAGTTGTTTATAGTTAAATAGTTACCTTATATTAACATAACATACTTAGAGATTGATTAGAAGATTATTAATAAATTCTCTTATCTCCTTTTTCTCTTTATCGATAAACAAAAGCAGCTGTATAATTATTATTTATGCAGCTGCTTTTGTGGGTAGTACCAGCACGCATAGTTATTCATGAACAAAAAAAGACAGGCAAAAGTGCCTGTCCCCTTTAACCTAAACCATCCAGGTAAAGTTTAAAACCAAATAAATTAGATAAAGTGTTAGTAATATGAGTCCTTCTTTTTTGTTAATAGCATTATCCTTACTCTTAGCAAAGAAACGAAATACCAATAAAATAATTAACATTGTAGGGATTTGTAAATAGAAGAAATTTACAGGAACGGTTAAACCTTTTGTTGTTACTGCGGCAGCGGCGCCAACTACAAATAAAACATTTAGAATATCTGCCCCAATGATATTACCAATTGCAAGTTCACCATGGCCTTTTCTAACAGATGATATTGCAGTCATTAGTTCAGGCAGACTAGTACCAAATGCGACTATGGTTGCGGCAATAACGCTTTGAGGAATACCAATACGAATTGCAGTAATCTCAACACTAGGGATAAGAATTTTAGATGATATGATTACTACAGCCACCCCAAAAAAGAGTTTTATTAATTGAAAAAATATTGGGGTTTTTTCTTCATGAAGATCTATTGAGGTATCGCTACTATTTTTAGCCCATTTGATCGAAATATAAATGTAGAGTACGAGTAAAGCCAATAACACAAAGCCCATCCATTGATATATAACCCCTTCATTCCCTTTGCTGAAAAAAGGTAAAGCTAGTATTGCTAATAAAAAGGCTGCACCAATTTGAATAAGTCCTTGTCGATTAATTGTATTACGATCTACAGGCAAGGTTCCTATAAGTGCTGCAAGTCCAATGATTAGACCCGTATCAACAATGATTGAACCGATTGCATTACCTAAAGCTAAATCAGGGTTTCCTTGAATAGCTGCTAGAACTGAAACAGTGGCTTCGGGCAGAGTGGTGCCCAATGAAACAATCGTTGCACCTATAACCATTTTGGGAATTCCCCAATGGACTGAAAGACTTACAGCCTCATCAACTAAAAAATCAGCACCTTTACCTAAAGTAAATAAGCTTGCAGCTGCAATCATAACTAACACTATAGTAGGCAAGTTCTCAAAAAAATTGATTAATAAAGTTTCCATAATACACCTTCCAATAATTTAATATTTTTAATAAAAAAAGACTCACAATCAAAATAGATTGTTGAGTCTTACTAGACGATAGTCATTTAAGCCGGGACATTGTCCGTATTGACGACTTAAATACCTTTTACAAGGCAAGTTACTCCCTCAAACATGTATCTATCATATTCTAATTTAAAATTGCAGAAAAGTCAAACATTTTAATGAATAAAATCTTCCCCAAATTATGAATTCATCTATAGAAGGCATTAAGGATATGATAAATCAATGAAAAAATGGAAAGGTGGAGATTCTTCTATCCATATTTTACCTAAGACAGCACATAACCGAATAAGTTAAGTACCTTGTAACATGAAAATGCGGATGGTATAATCTAAAGTATAGAGCATTCAATTCAAGTTCAGCCAAAACAATCAATAAGAAATAGCAAATAAAAAAATAAAAATTAGGTATTGCATTATTATAAATTAAAATGTATAATTATTAAATAATAAATGATTCTACAAGAGGTGATTGAAATGATTAAAGCAGGTATTGTTGGAGCAACAGGTTATGCGGGTCAAGAACTATTAAGATTATTGACGCAGCATTCTGAATGCGAAGTGAAATATATAACAAGTAGGTCTTATGTAGATCAACGGTTTTCCAGTGTATTTGGTAATTTTGTTAAGATTGTAGACGATGCATGTATAGAAAAAGAAATGATTGAACTTGCAAAGGAAGTGGATGTATTATTCATTGCACTACCACATGGAATCGCATCTGCTAATGTAAACAAAGACTTATTATCAATGACTAAAGTCATCGATTTAGGTGCAGATTATAGGTTAGAAGACATTGAAATCTATGATAAATGGTATAAAACAGTGCATAATAGTGCCGACCTTCTTCAAGAAGCAGTTTATGGTTTATGTGAATTAAATAGAGATAAAATCAAACCAGCAAGGTTAATTGCAAACCCTGGCTGTTACACAACTTGTAGCATATTAGGTTTAACTCCTTTATTAAAGGAAGGATTAATTGATAAAAACAGTATTATAATAGATGCAAAGTCTGGCGTATCTGGTGCAGGTAGGGGCTTAGATATAGGAATTCACTATTCCGAGTGCAATGAATCAATTAAGGCATATAAGCTAGCATCTCATAGGCATACTCCAGAAATTGAGCAAGAATTATCTCATGCAGCAGGAGAAGAAGTTACGATTACCTTTACGCCTCACTTAGTTCCAATGAATAGAGGTATTCTTGTTACCGCATATGCGACATTAAATGATTTTTATTCCTACGAACATATAAAAAATGCGTATGAAAAGCACTATAGGGATGAATACTTTGTAAGGTTATTACCAGAAGGTGTTTTTCCAGAAACAAAATGGGTAAAAGGCTCAAACTTCTGTGATATTAATTTTCAAGTTGATGAAAGAACAAATAGAATTATCGTTGTAGCAGCAATTGACAACCTCATTAAAGGCGCTGCAGGGCAAGCAATTCAAAACATGAATATAGTATTTGGTTTAGATGAAAAAAAGGGTCTAGAATACATCCCGATGTTCCCCGCATAAAAGCAAATGAAAGGATAGGATATATATATGAAAATTATTAAAGGTGGAATAACAGCTCCAAAAGGGTTTAAGGCCTATGGAGATTATGTAGGTATCAAAAAATCAAGAAAAGACTTAGCAGTCATATATAGTGATCAGGAAGCAACATATGTAGGCACCTTCACAACAAATGTTGTTAAAGCAGCTTGTGTTACTTGGAACCTGGAACGGTATCAAAATGAAGATAAAATCTCAGGGGTAGTGGTTAATAGCGGAAATGCCAACGCATGTACTGGAAAAGTTGGCGAGGATAATAATCTGGAAATGGCGCAAATAGCTGCTGAATGCTTTAATCTGAAAAAAGAAAATATACTTGTAGCATCAACTGGTGTAATAGGCAAACAATTACCTATGGATGTAATTGTAGAAGGTATAAAAAAAGTAGCAAAATCAGTAACGAATACCATTGAAGGTGGCTTGGAAGCAGCAACTGCCATTATGACTACGGACACCTTTGTTAAAGAAATTGCAGTAGAGTTTACTATTGGTGATAAAATAGCAACAATTGGTGGCATGGCAAAAGGATCTGGAATGATTCATCCTAATATGGCTACAATGCTTTCCTTTATCACTACAGATATAGCCATTACGAAAGAACTATTAGATAAAGCAGTGAAAGAAAACATTGCAGGGACTTATAATATGATTTCTGTGGATGGAGATACTAGCACAAACGATATGGTAATGCTACTTGCAAATGGGATGTGTGAAAATACATTAATTGAAAAAGAAGGTAAGGATTATGAAGCTTTCAAGGAAGCCCTCAATACAGTAAATGTATTTCTATCCAAACAAATCATACATGATGGCGAAGGTGTAACGAAGGTGCTAGAGGTTCAAGTTGAGGGTGCAAAGGACTTAAGCGATGCTAGACTACTTGCTAAGTCAGTCATTACCTCAAACCTAGTTAAAACAGCTTTTTTTGGAGAAGATGCCAATTGGGGAAGAGTTCTTTGTGCTATGGGTTATTCAGGAGCAAGCTTTGATCCTTCAAAGGTTACTCTATATTATGAGAGTGCAAGGGGTAAAATTAAGCTACTAGAGAATGGTCTTCCAGAGAATTTTAGTGAAGAACTAGCTAATGAGATTTTAAAGGAAAAAGAGATTACAGTACACATTACCCTACAAGAGGGTGAAGCAAGTGCGACAGCTTGGGGTTGTGACTTAAGTTATGAATATGTTAAAATCAATGGTGAATATAGAACTTAAAAGGAAGCGTGAATATGGAAAAAATAATTGAAAAAGCAAAAATATTAATTGAGGCACTTCCTTATATAAAGGAATTCAATAGTAAGATAGTTGTCATCAAGTATGGTGGCAGTGCGATGATAGACGATAGAATTAAAGAAACCGTCATTGAAGACATTGTTCTTATGAAGCTTGTTGGGTTAAAGCCTGTTATAGTTCATGGTGGCGGCAATGAAATTAGCGATGTACTTAAGCAAATGGGTAAAAAAAGCGAGTTCGTTAATGGACTTCGAGTTACAAATGAAGATACAGTAGAAGTAGTTGAGATGGTATTGTCTGGTAAGATAAATAAGGGAATCGTTCAACTAATTCAAAATCATGGTATCAATGCTGTAGGGATTAGTGGCAAGGATGGAAAAACGCTTAAGGTTGTCAAAAAGGAAACAGAGGGTGTAGATTATGGCTTTGTCGGAGAAATCACGGACGTAGATACCAAGCTTATTATGTCCTTGCTTGATAATGATTTTATTCCTGTTATTGCACCACTTGGCACAGATAAAAACGGTCTGACTTATAACATTAATGCTGACTATGCAGCTTCTGCAATTGCTGGAGCACTTAGTGCAGAGAAGCTACTTTTCTTAACAGATGTCGAAGGTGTACTAACGGATGTAGATGATAAAGCTTCACTGATCTCTAGAATTCAAGTTGCAGAGGTAAATAAGTACATTTCAGATGGTATTATCTCTGGAGGTATGATCCCAAAGGTCGAATGCTGCGTTGAAGGAATTAAAGCTGGAGTAAAAAATGTACATATCTTGGATGGCAGGGTCGAACATTGTATGTTACTTGAGATTTTTACAAAAAGCGGCGTAGGAACTATGTTTGGAGAGGTTTTTGATAATTAGTATAACTAGATAATTTTGTTTACCGATGTGCAAGTGAAACTTGCATTCGGTTACGAAACTGTAGCGAATGCGGAGGTTTTGTAACATTGACGCATATATATGAGGTGATAATATGAAAGAAGTTGTGAAAAAAGGGAAGGAAGTTTTTGTGAACAATTACAAGCAATTTCCTGTTGTTTTTGAATATGGAGAAGGCGCCTACTTATTTGATATAGAAGGAAAGAAGTATTTGGATTTTGTATCCGGCATTGCAGTAAATGCACTTGGGTACAACAATACTGAGTTAAATCAAGCCTTGAAAGATCAGATAGATAAATTCACGCATTGCTCAAATTTATACTATAATCAACCTTCCATTGATGCTGCCAATAAATTAATCAATGGAAGTGGTTTAGATAAGGTCTTTTTCTGTAACAGTGGTGCTGAGGCAAATGAAGCTGCATTAAAATTAGCTAGAAAGTATTCCAAAAAGCACTTTGGTGAAGATAAATATGAAATTATTACTATGAAAAATTCTTTTCATGGTAGAACGATTGCAACAATTACTGCTACGGGACAAGAAAAATATCAAAAGGGATTGAGTCCATTATTACCAGGAATTAAATATACTGAGTATAACAATATTGAAGCTCTGAAAAATATTATTTCTGATCATACCTGTGCAATATTGCTTGAAATAATTCAAGGTGAAGGTGGTATTGTAACGATAGATTCAGACTATTTAAAAGCTGTTAGAAAGCTTTGCGATGAGCATAACTTGGTACTCATTTTTGATGAAGTTCAAACAGGAATTGGTAGAACAGGGGAGCTATTTGCATATCAATTATTTAATGTGAAGCCGGATATATTAACTCTTGCAAAAGGCTTAGGGGCAGGAATACCTATTGGTGCAATGGTTGCAAATGAAAAAGTTGCAGATGGCTTTGAACCAGGAGATCATGCGTCTACCTTTGGAGGAAATCCATTGGCTTGTACAGCAGCAAATATTATTTTAGATAAGCTGATAAATGGTGATCTTCAAAGTAATGTTAAAGAGCAAGGTGCATATTTGAATAAAAAATTAATAGAATTAATGAATAAAAAAGATAGTATTATTGATATAAGAGGTATAGGACTTATTCAAGGAATTGCCTTACAAAACGAAGATATTTCAGCTATTATTCATAAATGTATGGAAGAAGGATTATTATTAGTTGGAGCAGGAAGCAATGTAATCAGATTTGTCCCTCCATTGATTATTAGTGAAAAAGAAATTGATGAAGCAATTAAAATATTAGATAAGTGTATATAAAGAAATGAAAAGTGGCTAAAATTGCTCTAGCTTTTTAGCAAATAAGGTCACTTTTCTTTTATTATGAATGGAGGAATCTTATGATAGCAACAATCATTTTAGAAGATGGAACCCTGGTAATAGGTAAAAGTTTTGGGGTAACTGGAACTATTTGTGGCGAACTAGTTTTTAATACAGGTATGACTGGTTACCAAGAAATATTAACTGATCCCTCTTATGCCGGTCAAATTGTTACGATGACATACCCATTAATAGGGAACTATGGTGTGAATGCAACCGATGTAGAATCGAATAAGGTCCAAGTATCGGGCTTTATCGTTAAAGAATATGCTGGCGTGCCTAATCATTGGCAATGTGAAAAAACAATAGATGAATATCTAAAGGAAAACAATATCATTGGTGTTTATGGTATTGATACTAGAATGCTAACAAAGAAAATAAGAATGAAAGGTGCTATGAAATGTATGGTTACAACCCAGGAAATAACACCTGAAAATTTAATAAAGTTAAGAAATGAATTAGAGCAATACAACTTCCCTAAAGATATTGTTTCACAAGTATCTTCAAAAGAAATAACGAATGTGAAAGGTGATGGCAAGAGAGTTGGAATTGTTGACCTAGGTTTAAAGAAAGGCATTGTGAAACAATTGGTTAATCTAGGCTGTGATGTAACTGTTTTTCCATATAATACAACAAGTAGTAAAATCCTTGAAAGTAACATGGATGTACTTTTATTATCAAATGGCCCTGGAGATCCTAAGGATGCAACGCATGCAATTGAAACTACAAAGGAATTGATGGGTAAAATGCCTTTATGGGGTATTTGCTTAGGTCATCAAATCCTAGCACTAGCGATGGGTGCAGATACCTATAAGTTAAAATTTGGTCATAGAGGAGCAAACCATCCAGTAATAGAACTAGAATCTGGAAAGGTCTATATGTCATCACAAAATCACGGATATGCCGTTAAGAGTGAAACGATTACGAATACAATGCAAATTACTCATGTCAATGTGAATGATGAAACCATAGAAGGTATTTCATGTAAAGATTTAGGAGTGCAGTCTGTCCAATTCCATCCAGAAGAAGGACCAGGTCCAGAAGATGCACATTATTTATTTAAAAAATGGTTGGATAACTTAGAAAGGATTGGTGAAAACAATGTCTAGAAATCCTCATATAAAAAAGGTTCTTGTAATTGGTTCAGGACCAATCATCATAGGACAAGCCGCAGAGTTTGACTATGCAGGTACGCAAGCGTGTCAATCCTTGAAGGAAGAAGGCATTGAAGTTGTACTAGTCAATAGCAATCCAGCAACCATTATGACAGATGATAATATAGCAGACAAAGTATATATTCAGCCCCTTACACTAGAGGCTTTAACCTATATTATTGAAAAAGAAAGACCAGATGGCCTACTTGCAACCTTAGGTGGTCAAACTGGTCTTAATATGGCAGTTGAATTAAATGAAGCTGGTGTACTTGGAAAATATAATGTTAAGCTACTTGGTACATCTCTTGAAGCGATTGAAAAAGCTGAAGATCGAGAAAGCTTTAGAAAGCTTATGCTCGAAATTGGAGAACCTATCCCCAATAGTGCTATTGTAAATACGATCGAAGAAGGCATGAAAAGTGCTGAGGAAATTGGTTTTCCAGTTATCGTAAGACCAGCTTATACGCTAGGTGGTCTTGGTGGTGGTATTGCTGATAATAGAGATCAATTAAAAGAATTTCTTCATACGGGATTACTTCATAGTCGAATTAATCAAGTATTACTTGAACAATCTGTAGCAGGTTGGAAGGAAATTGAATACGAGGTTATGAGAGATAGTAATGATACTTGTATTATTATTTGTAATATGGAAAATCTCGATCCTGTTGGTATCCATACAGGAGATAGTATCGTAGTTGCACCATCTCAAACCTTATCTGATGAAGAATATCATATGCTGCGAACGGCATCTCTTAAAATAATTCGCGCCTTAAAGATTGAAGGTGGCTGTAATGTTCAACTTGCCCTCAATCCTCATAGTAAGGAATACATTGTAATTGAAGTAAACCCAAGAGTAAGTAGATCATCTGCACTGGCTTCAAAGGCTGCAGGTTATCCAATAGCGAAAATTGCAGCCAAAATTGCAATAGGTTTGAATCTTCATGAGATACCAAATGCAGTAACAAGAAAAACAAAAGCCTCCTTTGAACCTGCATTAGATTATGTAGTTGTTAAAATTCCAAAATGGCCTTTTGATAAATTCGATTATGCAGATAGAACACTAGGGACTCAAATGAAGGCAACTGGTGAAGTAATGGCTATAGATAGAACTTTTGAGAGTTCACTACTTAAGGCAGTCATATCACTTGAAGGAAAAGAGACAGGTCTTAGAAAAAGCTCGTTAGAGATTCTTTCTAAGGAGCAGTTGACAAAAATGCTTTATAAGGTAGATGATCAACGAATATTTCTTCTTGCAGAAGCCCTGAGAAAAGGGATTACTGTTGCAGAAATCAATGAAATTACGAAGGTAGATCCATGGTTTCTAGAGAAAATCTATAATATTATAAAAATTGAACAACGCTTAGAGTCTGAAACCTTAACAGGTGAACTGCTAGAGCGAGCAGAAAGAATGGGCTTTACTGATTATGAAATTCAAGATTTATCAGATAGTCCTTATGAGATGGTAGATACAATTAGAAGAGCACATGGCCTGTATCCAGTATATAAAATGGTTGATACCTGTGCCGCTGAATTTGAATCTGAAACACCATATTATTACTCAACCTATGAGAAGGAAGAAGAAAATAATATTAGTAAAAAAGAAAAAATTATTGTTATTGGATCAGGACCAATTAGAATTGGTCAAGGAATTGAATTCGATTATTGCTCTGTTCATGCAGTATGGGCTATTCAAGAATTAGGTCTAGAATCCATTATCATAAACAATAACCCTGAAACAGTGAGTACAGATTTTGATATCTCTGATAAGCTATACTTTGAGCCTTTATTTATTGAAGACGTATTTAACGTCATAAGAAAGGAAATGCCAAAGGGTGTAATCGTACAATTTGGTGGTCAAACAGCAATTAATCTTGCCCCTAAGCTAGTAAGTAGAGGGGTTCAAATACTTGGAACATCAATGGATTCAATAGATTTTGCAGAGGATAGAAAGCGTTTTGAAAGACTTCTAAGAGAATTAAACATTCCACAGCCAAAAGGCCGAGCAGTTACTACAATCAAGGAAGCGATTAAGACAGCAAACGAAATTGGATACCCTGTTCTTGTAAGACCCTCTTATGTAATTGGTGGTAGAGCAATGATGGTTGTTAAAAATGAAGAACAACTAAAGAGTTATGTTTACGAAGCAACAGCCCTCTCGTCTGAGTATCCTATTTTAATTGATGAATATCTAGAAGGAACAGAAGTTGAAGTCGATGCAATTGCTGACAGACATAATATTTTAATTCCTGGAATTATGGAGCATATAGAACGTACCGGAGTTCATTCAGGAGATAGCTTCTGTGTTTTTCCACCACAAAATCTATCAGAGGCAGTGATTGCGACCCTAATAGATTACACTGAAAAAATTGCTATGGCCTTACAAGTTATTGGCTTAGTAAACATTCAATTTGTTGTTAAGGATGAAAAAGTATATATTATTGAAGTAAACCCTAGAGCATCTCGTACGGTACCAATTTTAAGCAAGGTGACAAAAATTCCTATGGTTAAAATTGCAATGCAAGTCATTCTAGGAGATAAATTAGCTGATTTACCATATGGCATTGGACTTAGTCCTACAACCAATTTAATCGCAGTAAAAGCTCCAGTATTTTCCTTTGTTAAGCTACCAGACGTAGATGTAGCATTAACACCTGAGATGAAATCAACAGGAGAAGTGCTGGGAATTGATAGTGATTACAGTAAGGCTATGCTAAAAGCCTTTCAAGGGGCAGGTTATGTATTTAGGGAAGAAGGCAAGGTGCTTGTATCTCTAAATGATGAGGTTAAACTAGAAGGATTGCCTTATATAAAGGATTTATCCTCAAAAGGATATACAATTATGGCAACAGAAGGAACCTATAAGTTCTTGAAAAATCAAGGTGTTGAATGTGATTGGATAGAAAAAAATGACTTGCCAGTGATACACGGAATGATGAAAAACAAAGAAATTGCCATGGTCATCAACATTCCTACTAGAGGAAAAGACATTAAAAGAGGCGGTTTTAAAATAAGAAATTTAGCCGAACACTTGAAAGTTCCTTGCTTTACATGTTATGATACGGTAAATGCATATATAAAAGCTATGGAAACTCATATGAAGAAGGAAACAATGACTTATGAGGGCATAGATTATTATATGTAAGCAAAGAGAAATGAAGGAGTGAATAAAAATGTCTATTCAAAATATGGCAAGTGCTGCGAAGGCAGCATCAATACAAACAGCAGCATTAGATGGAGACATTAAAAATAAGGCATTAGAGGCTATTGCATTGGCTTTAGAAGCCAACAAAGAAGCAATTATGAAAGCGAATAGTAATGATTTAAGAAGAAGTGAGCAGGAAAACCTTGAACTTCCACTATTAAAAAGACTAAAGTTCGATGAGCATAAAATTGCTGGAGTAATAGAAGGTATCACTAGTCTAATAGACTTACCTGAACCTGTAGGTCAAACCTTAATGTCTACTGAGCTTGATCAGGGGCTTGAACTATATAAAGTTAGTTGTCCAATAGGTGTTATTGGGATTATTTTCGAATCTAGACCAGATGCGTTAGTACAGATTGCAACCCTTTGTTTAAAGAGTGGCAATGCAGTACTTTTAAAAGGTGGGAGTGAAGCGAAAGAAACAAACAAAATCCTAGCGGACATTATTGAAGAGGCTTCTATAAAAGTTGGAATTCCTACGGGATGGATTCAATTATTAGAAACAAGAGAAGATGTATCAGAGATGCTTAAAATGGATGATTACATAGATTTAATTATTCCAAGAGGCTCAAATGCATTTGTAAAATATATTTTGCAAAATTCGAACATTCCGGTTCTGGGTCATGCAGATGGCATTTGTCATTGTTATGTGGACGATGCAGCAGACCTTGCTAAGGCTGTTGCAATAGTGAATGATTCCAAAACCCAATATGTAGCAGTATGTAATGCCACTGAAACCTTATTGGTTCATGAAGCGATTGCGGGGGAGTTCTTGCCTGCAGTCAAGGTTGAATTAGATAAAAGCAAGGTTATTATTTATGGCTGTGAAAATACATTGAAAATAATTGATTGCCAACCTGCCTCAGACGAAAACTATGCAACAGAGTATTTAGATTATGCCTTATCTGTCAAAG
This sequence comes from Firmicutes bacterium HGW-Firmicutes-1, assembly GCA_002841625.1. Taxonomy (NCBI): domain Bacteria; kingdom Bacillati; phylum Bacillota; species Firmicutes bacterium HGW-Firmicutes-1. The sequence goes on from PHAG01000009.1 coordinate 247,999, forward strand.
TTGTAAAAAATGTTGACGAAGCAATAGAACATATTAATCACTATGGATCCGGTCATACCGATGCCATCATTACTGAAAATAACGTTGCATCTGATAAATTTATGACACTAGTAGACGCTGGGAATGTGTTTTTAAACTGTTCCACACGTTTTAGCGATGGATTCAAATATGGCTTCGGAGCTGAAGTTGGTATTAGTACGAATAAAATTCATGCCAGAGGACCAGTTGGACTTGATGGCTTACTCATTTATAAGTATAAGATGATTGGAAAAGGTCATATTGCAAAGGACTATTCAGAAGGCATTAGGAGCTTTACACATAAAAAGATAGATAAACCATTTCCTATTCATTAATCAGTGACAATGAATAAGTTCTAAATTATATAAGACTCTCATCAATACCCATTATGATACTTAACGGGTCTGAGAGAGTCTTTTTTTATTATATCAATTGCCTATTCCTTCATGAAGAAGGTTTTATAAATTAATCTAATTCATTTGGTGAATAATTTGTAACTTCGATTTTTACAATTTCATTACCACTTGTCACAAAGGTAACACCTTCGAATGTTTTTCCGTATGTGTAATATTTGAAATTAGTAGATTCATCAACCTCAGTTGGATCTCCATAAGCTTTGAATACTTCTTCGATGGTAGATCTTTCTGTAATTCCTTTTGGTAATTCTAAAGAAATCTCAGCGCCATAGTTGTAGTATTCTATATAAGTAATAAAACAGTGACCTATAGGTGCACCTTTTTCACTATAATTTATAATTTGAGTTCTTAGGATCTGATTATCTTTTCTTAGCTCAATCCCTACTGCACTTCTTTTTCCTGCAACGATTATATCACTATTTGACAGAAGAACCCAACCGTTTTTTTCAAACTCAGCAATAGGAGCTGGTAATTTGTAATAATTTCCACCATACTTTAGTTGGTAAGATAATAATTCTTTACCTATGTTTTTAGGCGTATTATAATTTTTAACTACATCAGGAAATTCTGTAGGAACAGATTTAGATGACGTTTCTTTAGGTGTAACTAGATTTTCCACATCAATACTATCTACGTTGTTACTTTCTTTATCCATTGAAATTTCAACGTTAGAATCGGAATCAGATTGAATGTAATCCTTCAATAATTTTACTCTAGGATAACCTTGTTCGTACTCAATTTGTTCGGGTTTTGCAAGGTTATTATCAAGTAAATAATCATTTATTTTCTTTTCAGCAACAATAATTTTTTTCAAGCATGGGCTTTGCAATACTCTTTTTAACCTTTTGTTAAAGGTAGCGTTATCTATTTCGAAGGATATGTCATTATATAATGCAAAGATAAAAGGAAATTTTCTTTTTTCAACTACGTCTATAAGGGAAGCAGCAGTTGTCAAAGAATCAAAATAGAGCAGTTTAGTATTTATGTAGTCGAGAGCAATAAAGGGGGACAGTTTTCCTTCAGTTTCAGGGAACTTTCTTTTGAAATCAATAATTAACTGATGAATGGTTTCTAAGAAAGCAGTTGTTAAAATTTTCATTGAATGAATGTTTTGAAGATAGCTTATAAATTGTTCATACTTTACGTTTTGTGGATTTGGAAAATCTTCATCAATAATAAGTAGATCATAGCTTTCTAAATACCTTTCATCTCTTCTATGAGCAAATCCGTGCCGCGTTTTGGAGAATTCTACATCATATGTATAATTCAAGAAACGATTATAATCATCAATACACTCGATTGTTTTTTTATTTCTATCATAGGCGTCCTGACTCGACCAAATACCGTGATCATGTTTTCTGTAAAGTGTCATTACAGATTTTATATGACCAATATCCCCTAATTGGGAACAGAAAATATTTAACATCCAATCGCCAACAAACATTTCAAAAAGAGCATCTGGTATTTGTTCTATGAACGGACCATAATAAAAACCACAGGAAATATTTCCAATAATATACCTTTCTAATATATATAATGTGGTAAAAATATCGCCGATAGCTTCTTGTTGCATATTATAAAGCTCTTGTTTTCTTTCATTTTCATAGTCCATAATAATACTATCAAATGAAATTGCACATTCTGGGTGAATTTCCATAAAATTTATATGTCTTTGTATTTTATGATCATGAATCCAGTAATCGTCACCGTCCACCAGCGCCATATATTTACTTCCTTGGCAAGATCTTATCACACGCTTTAAATTTTTTACCATACCTAAATTTACATTGCTTATTAAATGCTCAATAGTAATGTTTTTACTCATTACTGTATTTTTAATATACGTATCTATCATACTCGTTGTTTGATCTGTAGAGTTATCATCACAAATAATAATTTTTAAGTCGAAATCGCCTCGTTGTTTTACAATTGAATCAATACACTCAACTATATATTTTTCGTGATTATAGGCTAATACACCTACATTTATAGTAGGTCTTTTCATTACTGTTTGATTTTCTGTTTCAAGTAATCTTGAATACATATTTTTCAGCTTTCTTGATATAATCGCTGCAGTATCTAAATTTTTCTGAGCTTTATTTTTTTTCATAAGGATGCCAAATTGATTATTTTCAAATAAAACAAGATTTTTCTTTTTAAATTGTTCATAGCATTCTTTTACGGAAGCCCAATTTATTGTGTCGAACACAATAATACCGCCATCTATTACTAAGGGGGCGTAATGATCAATATCTGCTTGTACATTTTTACGATCATGATTACCATCAATATGTAACATATCTATTTTGATTTTTTCGAAATCTAAAACAGCTTGGTTTGAGGTTTTTCTAATGATTTGAACAACATCAGAAAGACCATATTTTTCATTATTTATCAACACATTGTTATACATAGCTTCAAAATCAATACCTTCAAGAAAGGTATTTACCTTATTTCTGAATCCTTCTTCTAAATCATATTCTTTGGCTTCACTGAGACAATATGGATCAATTCCATACGCATTTCCGTTATTGTCCATAAAAGCCTGAGCAACTGAAAATAAACTCTTCCCTTTATATACACCAATCTCAACATAATTTTGCAGCTTAAAGTGAGATGCTAAATAAGCCATTAAATAGCACTTAGGTAGTGGTGAACCCCCACCAAAATCATATAATGAAGTATTACTATGAATCTTTTTCATTCGGTTAAATAAGTTGTCTTCCCCTTGCATTAATATCCTCTCCAATTCGGGTTTTTACCTGTTATTATGGTACATGGTATTATATGCAAAAGTTGTCCTACTCGCAACTGAAATGAACACTGATATTGTATTTTCCACGTAATGCACTTATCCATTTTTGTCTTCATACTATATAATAACTGAGCGCATATCCCATGACTATAAAACTTGGACAAGTAATGAGAGTCAAGGGTACCGAAGGTCCTTGACTTTTCAAAAATGAGAGACAAGGATACCTGAGGTCCTTGACTTCTCAAAATGAGAGTCAAGGGTACCGGAAGGTCCTTGACTTCTCAAAAGGAGGTATCATGAAGGGTATTATATTAGTTAACGGTTCAGAACCATTGCTATTTCCAATAACAAAGGCCCTATCAAAACACATTTTACCAATATATGATAAGCCATTTATTTACTATGAATTGTATATTATGATGATGTCAAATATAAAGCAAATACAGATTATGTTGACTCCAACTGATACAGTTATTCATCAACAATTACTAGAATTACTAGGTGATGGCTCATCATTAGGTATTCAATTAACCTATAAAATTCATGAACAATTAAAGGGAATTGCCGAGCTGTTCCTTTTGGAGAAAAACTTTATTGATAATGAATCAGTTGCATTACTATTGGGAAATACGCTCCTTCTTGGAGAAGAAATAGAAATATATCTGAATAGCATGGATGATTATATTCAGGGAGCTTTCATCTTTGAGGATGGTGCTTATAATTTGGCAGAACGCATTGCATTAAGTGGAAAGAAACCTAAGGAATTGACACCAGACTTAGCTATTCCAGGAATCTATTTTTATGATAATTCAATAGTTGAAATTGTTCACAATTTAAAATCATCATTAACCAGTGGTTTGGAAATTATGGATATAAATCAGGTATACCATGCTCAGCAAAAATTAAAAGTGATACGACTGGAAAAAGGAAGTAATTGGTTTGATACTAGTACATGCATAGGTTTAATAGAAACAGCCAATTTTGTAAGTGAGGCTCAAAAAACAAATGGATATTATATTGGTTGTATTGAAGAGATTGCTTATAAAAAAGGGTACATCTCATATGAACAGCTACAATTACTTGCTAAACCATTAAATCATACGGAATATGGTAAATATCTAGAAAATATTGCAAAGAGACAATGGGAGTGGGAAAGCTAAATATGAATTCATTTATGATTGAGAGGTTTTAAAATGAAGTTACCATTAATATGCTTTATAACATGGAATAGGGCTGGATTAACAGCACTTAATTTAAGAGCACTTCTTGATACGAATGATGATTTTGAATTATACATAATTGATAATAATTCACAAGATGATACCTGGCAGTTTATTCAGAGTGTCAAAGATGAAAGAATTAAATGTAAAAAAAGATTTGATATCAATCGGGGAGAAGTATATGCAATTAATTATGCATTAAGCAAAAGGAATAAGGAGCAATATTTTATTTTAGTTGAAAATGACATACGTATAAAAACAAAAGATTGGGTAACTAAGTTCTTAGATACCATGGAGACCTTTCCGGAGCTAGGATTACTAGGAGCTACGAATCAAGTAATATTAGAGTATGAAGTAAAGCCATTACCAGAATTGATAAGTAAAGGAGAGGTTGGATACTATGGAGTTTATCAAGTTAGAGGGTGTTGCAATTGCTTTCGTCCAGAACTACTTGATCAATTAGGATATTTTAATGAAGAAACCGGATGGGCAGATCGCGATAATTGTTTTCGAATTAATAAATTTACAAACTATGTGACAGGCTATAGTTCATGTATAGAAATTGAATTAACAAAAAGTATACTATGTAATCAATGTTTAATAAAAGATCAATGCTCTCTTCTAAAAGATGCTACAACTTGTTTTGAGGTATATAAAAAAAATGATCAGTATCCACAATTTACTGCAGCAATGAGCGACAAACATGCAGCATATACCCATGAGTTATTAGAAGGAAAACGCTCTATCTACTGTGCATCTATACATGATCCGGAGTCCATTAAGAATCATGTTTATCATAAAGAATGGGCGTTGGATAATTTTCAATTCTTTATAGATAAAGCGAATTAGTGTTGAATACATTTAACCGAATGTGAAGGCTTGTAACATTGACTAGTAAAAAAGGAGAGAATTATGATACCACCAATGGTAAGTTTTGTTACATGGAATAGGGCGGGATTAAATGCACGAAATTTAACCGCACTTTTAAAGACAACAGATGATTTCGAATTGTATATTATTGATAATGGGTCAAAGGATGACACGTGGGAATTTATACAAAGTTTGGAGGATGATAGAATCAAGCTTAGGGAAAGATTCGAGGTTAACCGTGGCTTAGTATACGCAATGAATTATATTTTAAGGAAACGTAAAAAAGAGCAATTTTACATTACATTAGACAGTGATGTCAGTGTATTAACTGAGGATTTTGTTCGTAAATATATGAATGTAATGGATGCCTTTCCTGAGGTTGGCTTGTTAGGTGCGGTAAGAGACACATTTTTTGAAGAAAAAAATATAAAAAGTCAGTTGATTGCTCAAAATGATGAGGGGTTTTACCCCTTTCATATTATAGTTGGATGTTGTATTTGCATTAGACCAGAAGTATTTGAATATTTAGGGTATTGGAATGAAGAAACATGTGGAGCGGACATAGATATATGTGCACGTATTAATAAAATGACACCTTATAAGACTGGCTTTATTCCTACCATTTTCATTGATCAAACCCAAAGGATTTCATGTGACGATTGTTTGCTAAAAGAAAAATGCACATTGATTAAAATGGATGAAAATTGTTTTGACCAATATGATAGGTTGTATAAGCATAGAGAATTTGCAAAAATAATACAGGTTAAAGAAGCTGCCTATTTACAGGAGCTAAATGCAAAAAGACGTACTGCATTTTGTGCTTCTATACATGACCCGGATTCAACAATTGATTATGTATATAATCATGAATCGGCTAAAGAAAACTTTGAATTCTTTATTAAGAATGCAAATTGATTATAGAAATGAGGTGAACAATATGAAGATAGGCTTTTTCTTGTCTTCAAATGAAGATGCAGTTAGTACGTATTCAGATAAAGCCATTGCAATAGGTTTGAAAAAAATGGGATATGATATTGAGATAATTCAAAACAAAGAAGAGAAATTAAATATACTCGAAAACCCTTTTTTTGATGCAATATTTTTTCAAAAAACGATTCAATGTAAAGGTCATACCGAACAATATATTAAGCATCTAAAGGGAAGGGTTCATTTAATTCATATTGATGATGATTTTCAAGATATGGTTGTTAAGGAACATATAGATACCTTGAATATAACCGATCTCATTTTAGTAGGAACCAATCAACATAAGTCAGCATTAGCTCATTATACCTACACACCAGTTGAAGTGTTTTCTTGTGTTGTGGATATTGAAAATTATCCATATACGTTAGTACGTAAAAAAGATAATAATCCCTTAATAATAGGTTGGCAGCAAGGCTGCGCAGATGCTTATGTAAGAGAATTTTTAATGATTAAAGGCCCTTTAAATGCACTACATGAAAGATATGGTATTGAATTACATTTATATGGATGGCACATGGGAAAGGACTATCCAGATAGAAGACAAGTTGTTTTGGAGGCGCTACCTTTTTCAAGATGTGTAGAGTATCAACCTATTAAGGAATATCTTTCAAATATTGTACCTCAAGTTGCAAAATCAGATATTTTTATCATGCCTTATAATATGAGTGATAAAGATCGAATCGGGAAAAGTGGATTTGGATTAAAAAGGGTGATGTCTTTAGGGATTCCAGTAGTTGTAACAAATTCTCTTCATCATAGAAGTTTGATTGAAAATGGCGTAACTGGCTTTTTAGCCTCAACTGAAGAAGAATGGTTTGATAATATTAGTGCTTTAATTGAGAATATAGAATTAAGAGAGAGATTTTCATTGAATGCACGAAGACTAATTGAAGAGCAATATAATGAAGAAGAGGTACTTAAAAGATTTGTTGAATCTGTTAATAAACATATCTCAATATTTTGATAATCAATAGATAGGTGATGTTATATGAAAATTAAGTTTTTTTTATCTGATAATGAAATGGCACCAACAACGATTTCGGGAAAGTTATTTGCTCAGGCTATAAAAAATGAGGGGTATGATGTAGAAGTTATTCAAAATACAGTTGATAAAAAAGACATTCTTGCAAAACCAAATTGTGATGCTATATTTTTTCAAAAAACAATTTATAGTGCACACAGTTATGAAGATATAAAACATCTTAAGGGAAAAGTTTATTTGATTCATATTGATGATGACTTTGTCGGAATGAATCAAATTGAGCACATTAACACCTTAAATGTTACAGATCTGATTTTGGTAGCTAACAAGAAACATGCGGAGCTATTGAAAAATTATGTAGTGACAGCTACTGAAGCAGTTGAAAGTATACCAGATTTTCAAAATTATCCTTATATACCCTTTGAAGAAAGAAAGAATAATCCATTAATTATTTGTTGGCAGAAAAATTTTGCGGATGCTTATGTAGATGATTTGCTAATGATTAAAGATGTTTTAATAAAAGCACATGAGAAATATAATGTAGAATTACATTTATATGGATGGCATTTGGGAAAACATTATGGATGGACCGATCGCAGCTCAAATATTCGAGATGTTCTTCCATTTGCAGAATTCATTCCTTTTCAACCCTCAGAAATTTACTTGAAGGAATTGGTTCCCCAAATTGCAAAATCAGATATTTGTATCGTACCATATTTAAATATACCCGAAAGAGATGGGAAGGGAGCCTTTGGGCTAAAGCCTATGATGATGCTAGGCTTACCTGTTGTTGTATCCGATTTTGAAGTACATAAAAGCTTAATAACGGATGGTGTAAATGGATATTTAGCTTCTACTCCAGAGGAATGGTATCAAAAACTCGAAAGTCTTATTGTATATCCTGAGATTAGAAGAGAATTTTCAATAGCAGGTAGGCATATGATGGAAAGTGAATATAGTTATAATAGCTGTACGAAGGTATTGATCGCTGCATTGAAAAAACATATACCAATATTTAATTGAAAATTTTACTATTAAGGAGGTCATAAAAATAAAAGTATTATTTGTATACTCAGATCCACTATGTGCTAGCACGATAAAATGCTGTTTTGAGCTTTCAAAAGGCATCGAACAACATATGAATAGTTCAGTGATTAGTTATACTCATTTTAACGAAGAACTTGTACTTACCAATGATATTATTATATTTCAAAGAATTGGCGCAAATGGGGTGATGATTTCATCAAATGATGCGAATGGGATTTTTACTTTGATAGATCAATATAAGAACAGTAAAATGTTTATTTATTTATTAGATGATTTGTTATTAGATGATCAAGATGGTTTGCCTATTGAATTTATAAAGCGCTGTAATGCTGTAATATGTTCAAATGACTCTATCGAAAAGCATATCCAGATGTATAATAAAAATGTTCATGTTCTTAGAACATTTGTTGATATGAAGGTTATTGATAAAACACAAGCAATGGAGCTAGCCGGATTTAATATTATATGGGCAAGCACAGGCGGTTTTGGCTTGGATATTATGAAACAAATAATCACTACTATTAGAAATGAATTGGATATAAACTTTATATGTATGGGTGGCAGTGCTAAATTGTTCAAAAGTATTGAGGGTACTACGATTGTTCCAATTGTACCCTTTGAACAAATGGTTTCTTATCTAAAAGGCTGTCAAATACTATTAAATCCAATGATAGCAGATGAAGCGGCTATCATCAGAATACAAAAAAGAAATAGAAGAACGATAAAAGAATTTATTGATTGTAAATCTGAAATAAAATACGCCTTAGCAGGTGCTACCAATACCGCTATTATTTCCAGTAAGACCAGTTCTTATTTATATGCAATCAAGGACAATGAAAACGGTATTTTAGTTGATTCTGCACCAGAAGACTGGATTAAAGCTATTAAGAGATTGTATTATGATGAGAATTTGAGAAGTCATATAATCAACAATGCCTATAACGATGTTGCGAAAAATTATACACTAGATAAGGCAGCGCAGAATATCATAAGCATATTTGGAAAATTGTTTGTGTAGAGAGCAAAAATAGATAGAAGAATAGGATTCTAAAGAATCATTGCTTGGAGGGCGATTTATTATGAAAATAGGGTTTCCTATAGGTACTAACGGTAAAGGAGGTGCAACATCCTGGGTTAAAACCTTTAGCGATTATTGTATATCTATGGGTTATGATGTTTTTTTTAATACTGATGAGGAAGTTGATGTTTTAATTACATTGGCAAACTATTTATCTTTGGAAAAAATTATGGAGTATGAAAAAAGAAATACAAAAATTATCTATAGAATGGATGGTATTTACTTTGATTACTTATTGGAAGACAATAAGAAAGTTGAATTGTTCAATAAGCAAGTTCGGGATTCAATTAGTCATGCTGATAGAGTTATCTATCAAAGTAATTTTTCTAAAGATTTAGTGAAATTGCTTTTTGATGGAAAAGAGATACCCGGAGATATTATATATAATGGTGCAGATACGAAAGTGTTTAAACCAGAAGGAGATGTTTTATTAAGGCCGATAGATAAAAAGATAATTTTATCTATTGCTTATTGGGGCACCCCTTTAATGGCAAATTATAGTATTCATGCAATCTTAAAGATTGCAAAAGAATTTCTCGATAATGAAGCCATTGAATTTTGGATTTTAGGCCTCGCTTATCCAGAAACCGAAAAGCTTATCCAAGATGCTAATTTACCTAATATTACGAAATATGATTTGAAAACACCTATTAAACGGGAAGATATGCCCAAGTATATCAGAACTGCAGATATGATTTTACATACCCGTTCTAATGATGCGTGTTCAAACTTGATTGTTGAAGCAATGAATGTAGGAATACCAATAGTGGGACTCAATTCAGGAAGTACACCAGAGTTATTAGGTGATGCAGGATTGCTGTGTGAGTGCAAACCTTCCTATGATGAATTCCCTGAGATTAATATAAAAGATATGGCTCATAAAATAAGGCAGACCTTTGAACATTATGATGTTATAAAAAATAAAATAAAAGAGCGAGCTATTTTATTTACGCAGGATATTATGTGTGAAAAATATATTGATCAAATTAAGTTACTTGTTAAAGAGTAAATAAAAAGATCCCCCATTTCTTAAGTGGGGGATCTTTTTAAAATCTATTGAAGTTATTGATTGAATTTTCGTAGTCATATTGGTTATTAATCATTGATTCAGCATCATGTATAGAAGCACAATATAAGGAGCGGCTTTTATCTTTTATTTTATCTAAGAATTCATTTGTTTTTACATTTTGTTGCTTATAAAAAGGTGTATAGGATACACTTTTCTTTTTCAAATATTCTTGACAGCACTGACCATCTATTTTTTTATCGTAGGAGCAGTAGTCCTGTGCGATACATTGATTGCAACTTATAAAGTCAATAATATCTATATAAAAGTTTGTTGTAATTGCTGTATAATATTCAGTAAATCTATTTATCCTTCCACACATTTCTGCATCACCTCCATAGACTTCTTCACTCCAGTAGCCTACATGTTTTAATATATTTGGAGTCATATAATTTATATTTCCAAGAATATTAGGAAAAAAGTAAGTAGTTATATTATTTCTACTCATTGGCTTTAAAATAAGAACATTCTTATTCTTCAATATCCATTCGCTATCCATATTAATAGACTCAGAAATAGGAAATCTTCTTTTTAACGATTCTATATATCCTTTTGATACTGCGCCAATTAGAGCTAACTCAGGAAAAGTATCCTGGGTATGCTCGAATTTTTTTACCCAATTTTTATCGAGTATACTTACATCATTTTCTATATGTACAAACGATTGCTTCTCATCTCGGTGGCTTAAACCATAGTTGATCGCACATATACTACCGTAGTTCTTGCGAAATCTTTTTATTTCTTTTATTCGTTCATCCTTTAAGCTCATGATATAATCCCAATTATTTTCCATAGAAAAGTTATCGACGATATATAATTCGAAATCATCTTCTGTTTTAAGTAAAGTATCTAGATTACTAGCTGTAACACCTAGCCTATTATAAGATACAAAGCATACTACTGGTACTGCCATAAAAAGCACCTCCATATATAAAAAAAACCCCATGACAAATATATATATGACTTAACTTTATAGATTATCACTATCTAATTGATTTGAAACCATGGTATGGATTATGTCTAGATTAGGATTCGCAAAGCTTTTTTAGCTTATTTAAATATTTTTCATAAGTTTCCTCTAGTGTAAAAAATTTAGTGCGATCATGCATTTTTTCTTGATAGTAATCTCTTTTTATCAAGGTAATAACAATGTTATTAAACAAATTGTCAATATTTACATCAGGAAACCCCTCTATATCTGTAGTACATTCTGCCAACAATGCAGCATCACCAACCAATTCGGGAAGGCTCCCAGTATTCAGGCCTACCAAAGGCGTTGCAGTATGAATACATTCTATTACAAGGTTTGAACATCCTTCATTTGCTTTTAGATGTAAAACCAAATCAGCAGTTCTTAGATAATAAGGCATTAAGTTATAGTCAATCGGAGTAGTAAGATTGATTACAGAAATATTGGATAGGTTTGCATTTTTAATAAACATTTCGTCTTGAGAAGTTGCTCTACCTAGTACCCAGAACTCAACATCATCTATTCCTTGAAATCTTTTGGCTATATTTAAGAATATTTCAATTAATTTAGCTGAGGTATGAGGTGTTCCCCAATGTGCTATAGCTAATATTAATATTTTATCTTGAGATCTTGAAAATTTATATCCATAACGACTAAAAGCCGATGCATCCGTACTATTATAAATGATGTCTCCATCAGGCTCTTTTCCATTATAAATGCTTCTAAATAAGATTTCTTTAGAAAATTTACTCTGATATACGATTGCATCTGCATAGGAAGTTAGTTCTTTCAAAAGATCATTTTTTCTATCAATCAATACTTTACTTGGATGATCATAGTATAAATAAATTGCGCCGAGCCTCTGAAGAATCTTAATCCCTCTTTCTTTTAACTGCTTTAAGTCAGAAACTGTAGAAATATTCGCTACAGAACAGAATACATCAACATTTAAATCTAAGCCATAACTAATATCGTGTCCTTTATGTTTACAGTAATTACTAAAAGTTTTAATCCAAGATCGAGCACCTCCTGGACCATCAAAATCTGCTGAGAAGCCTATTTTCATTATTACACCTCATTTAAAGATACTTAACTAGCTTACCCTTTCTCATATATATTGATTTTTTGTGTTTTATATGATATCAACTATGAATTTCATTATGTATGATTTCATCTAGGGAACCCAATATATATGTTGTCCATATAATATATTAAATCGCATATAAAAAGTTGATGAAAATAGGGAAGGAGTATATTTATGATCTTAGTGACGGGTTGTGCAGGTTTTATTGGGTTTCATTTATGCCAAAGGTTAATAAAAGAAGGATATGAGATTATAGGAATTGATAATCTAAATAAGTATTATGATGTTAAGCTAAAAAAAGCACGGTTAGAAATAATAAAAAAAAGCGATACATTTGAATTTCATAAGCTTGATATAACCAACAAAGAGAATTTAAATAAACTATTCAGAAAAAATCAAATAACTAAGGTATTTCATTTGGCTGCTCAAGCAGGTGTAAGATATAGTTTGATAAATCCAGGAGCCTATATAGATGCTAATATTCAAGGGTTTTTGAATATTTTAGAGGTATGTAAGGAATATAAAATTGAACATCTTATTTATGCTTCCTCTAGCTCAGTATATGGTGGTAATACTGATATACCTTTTAGTGTTTTGCAAAATGTTGACCATCCAGTTAGTCTGTATGCTGCTACGAAAAAAGCAAACGAGCTAATGGCTTACACCTATAGCTATTTACATAACCTACCTACAACGGGATTGAGATTTTTTACTGTTTATGGTCCATGGGGAAGACCTGACATGGCTCTGTTTTTATTCACCGAGGCTATTCTAAATGATAAACCGATAGAAGTTTTTAATTATGGAAAAATGAAAAGAGACTTCACATATGTTGATGATATTATTGAGAGCTTATTTAGACTCTTAGGAAAGCCTTCAGAAGAAGAGATTCCATATAAGGTATATAACATTGGTAATGGACAACCAGTTGATTTGGAAAAATTCATTGAAGTAATAGAAAAGGAAATTGGAAAAGCAAGCAAAAAAGACTATAAACCGTTGCAACCGGGAGATGTTCCAATAACTTTTGCTGATTGTAAAGAACTGGAGGAGGAAATCAATTTTAGTCCTAATACTTCAGTTGAATTCGGTGTTAAGAGATTTTGGGAATGGTATAAAAGTTATTATAAGCTGTAATACAGTTGATAAATCAAAGGCATGAAAAAATTGTACGTGATAAGAGAACCTTAGTGGATGTCAATTAATATAATGATTGTAGGTCGCATGAAATAATGAATTAAGAGGTTGATAATATGTCAATACAGCTATTCGTTCCAACCTTTAAAGTGGAAGAATGCTTACAAGAGATAAGAGATTGCTTAGAAAAAGGCTGGACAGGCCTAGGCTATAAAACGATTGAGTTTGAAGAAAAATGGAAAGCATATACGGGGTTGTCACATGCTCATTTTGTAAATTCTGCAACGGTAGGCCTTCATTTAGCAGTAAAGATTTTAAAAGATGACCTGGGCTGGCAAGATCAGGATGAAATTATTTCAACTCCGCTCACGTTTATCTCAACAAATCATGTGATTACATATGAAGGACTAAAGGTAGTTTTTGCAGATATTGATGAATCTCTATGTTTAGATCCAGTAGATGTAGAAGAAAAAATAAATGAAAAAACAAAAGCAATTGTATTTGTTGGAATCGGAGGTAATGTAGGTAAGTACAAAGAAATTGTAACACTTTGTAAAAAATACAATTTAAAGCTCATTTTAGATGCGGCTCATATGGCAGGTACTAAGCTTGACGGTGAAAATGTTGGTAAGGAAGCTGATGTTGTTGTTTATTCATTTCAAGCAGTTAAAAATCTACCTACAGCAGATTCAGGAATGATTTGCTTTAAGGATAAGGATATGGATCAAATGGCAAGAAAGTTATCATGGCTTGGAATAAATAAAGATACTTATCTTAGAAGCAATGACAGTGGTAGCTATAAGTGGAGATACAATGTTGAATATGTTGGTTTTAAGTATCATGGAAATTCGATTATGGCTAGTATTGGACTTGTTCAATTGCAGTATCTTGAACAAGATAATAGTTATAGAAGACTAATTGCGAGCTGGTATGATGAAGGTTTTAGTCAGTATAAGGAGTTTATTAGAACGATACCTATCACTGAAGGATGCGAGTCATCAAGACACTTATATATTATTGAAGTGGAAAATAGAAATGAATTAATGAAGGTCCTAAATGATAATGAAATATACCCAGGAGTACATTATATTGATAATACTACATATTCAATGTATTCCTATGCAATGGGAAGTTGCCCTAGAGCCTCTTATAAGAGTGATCATATTTTGTCCTTACCCATACATTTAAGATTAACCAAACAGGATGTTGACATGGTAGTTGGGACTATTATTCAAGCTGTACAAGTAGGTGAGTAAAATGGAACATCAGTATAAGATTTGGGGTGAGAAGATCAACTTAAGACCACTTCTAGAAAAGGACTTAGAAAAAATTAGGTTATGGAGAAATCAAAGGGATATACGAAAGTGGTTTATTGATGCCAAAGAAATTACAATAGAAGGTCAACAAAAATGGTTTCATGAGTATTTGAAAAAGAAGGATGAATTGAATTTTGTAATAGAGGAAATCCAGGGTATAAATCAACCGATTGGAATGCTTTCTTTATATCATATTGATTTGGACAAAAAAGAAGCAGAACTAGGTAGAATATTCATAGGTGTTCAGCAGGCTTTAGGTAAGGGTTATGGCATGGAAGCAACAAAAATGCTTTGCAATTTTGCATTTGAGACATATAAGCTTAAAACTATCCGACTAGAAGTTTTTACAGATAATTCTCGTGCGATCGCTTCTTATCATAAGGTAGGTTTTAAGATTTATAAGGATACTCTTTTAAATGATAGATCGATGCTTCATATGTCTCTGGCATGTAGTGATTTCAAGAAATAGCCTAGTCTACCAAATAAGGAGAAATGAAAGGGTGATACGAAATTAATATACCAAAAATAAGTGTTATTATACCATCCTATAATCATGAAAAATATATTGCCCAAGCAATTGAGAGCGTTTTAAATCAAACGTTTGGGGACTTTGAACTATTAATTGCAGATGATTGTTCAAAAGATAAATCAAGAGAAATTATTGAGAAATACAAGGATCCCAGGATAAAAACTTTTTATACTGAAAGAAATTTGGGAGCAGTAGCTATGTTAGAATCCTTGATTAATCAGTCAAGGGGGGACACGATTGCTTTACTAAATTCAGACGACTATTGGTTGCATGGAAAGCTAGAAAAGCAATATAAAATAATGCAGGATCATCCTGAGTTAGGTGCATGCTTTACTTGGGCAGATATTATTGATGAAAATAAAATGGGTAATGATATAGAATTTGCAGATAAATTAAAACACCAAAACCGAAGTCAAGGAAAGTGGTTACAGCAATTTTTCTATAAAGCAAATTGCCTCTGTCATCCAAGTATATTGATTAAAAAAAAGGTTTACGAAGATGTAGGCTTATATAGATATTATTTGCGCCAATTGCCAGATTTTGATATGTGGGTTAGATTAATCAAACAATTTCCAATTCATATACTACAAGAAACTATGGTTGTTCATCGAAGGCATGGTTCTAATGCAAGTATGAATACCAATGAAAATGTAACAAGAGGAAAACATGAATTGTACCTCATTTACAATTCTTTCTTTGATAATATGAGTGATGAAATTTTCGAAGAAGGCTTTGAGGATAATTTAATCAACAAGAAAGCTACCTTACATGAAGAATTGCTATGTGAACAGGCATTTTTATTACTTAATAATCCAGTATGTGGAAATGTGTGTAGGAGCATCGGCTTAATTAAGCTTGCAAACTTGCTTCAGTATAAAAAAACTAGAGATATTTTATCCTATTGTTATGAGTTTACACCGAACAACTTTTTTGAATTAACGGCAAGAAAATAAAAGATTTAAGTTTAAAAAGAAGGTATAGATATATGGAAGATATAGTGGTTTTTGGCTCTGGTGGACATGCAAAGGTAGTGATTGATATCATTGAAAAACAAAAGCTATACAATTTAATCGGATTAATAGACCCCTATAAAGAGATAAACGATAGGTACTTTGATTATCGAATAATTGGTAATAGCAAAGATTATTCCATTTTAAACAAAGTTTACGGAGGTATCGTTGCGATAGGTGATAATTGGATCAGATTTGAGATGAGCCAAACAATCGATAAAATAGCACCCAATTTTCAATTTATAACCTGTATTCACCCCAATGCTACGATTGGAAGACTTGTAAGGATTGGTGAAGGAACAGTAATTATGGCAGGTGCAGTAGTGAATAGTGATACAACGATAGGAAAGGGATGTATCATAAATACACTGTCTTCGATTGATCATGATTGTAATGTGGGTGATTTTACATCTATTGCACCTAACTCATCAACAGGTGGAAGGGTCATTATACAAAATTATACGGCTATAGGGATTGGGACTAATATTATCCACAACATACACATAGGAGAACATACTGTTGTGGGGGCTGGATCTACAGTAATTGACAACCTACCGTCCTATGTTTTAGCTTTTGGGACACCCTGTAAAGTCATAAAGGAACGATGGAAAGGTGATAAATATTTATGATAAATGTTACAAAGACTTATTTACCAGAGATTGAGAGATATAAGGAGTACATACAGAAAATATATGATAAAGCATGGTTAACGAACAATGGAGAATTTGTAAGAGAGTTAGAGATAAAATTAAGTAAACATTTAGGCGTAAGAAATATACTATTGGTTGCAAATGGAACATTAGCACTTCAAATAGCTTATAAGGCCTTAGCGCTTTCTGGTGAAGTAATAACCACACCTTTTTCATTTGTTGCAACTACGAGTAGCTTGGTTTGGGAGGGATTAACACCGATATTTGCGGATATAGATAGTGATACCTTTAATATTGATCCAGAAAAAATTGAAAGTAAAATAACGGATAAAACCAGTTGTATTGTTCCAACACATGTTTTTGGTAATGGTTGTAATGTGGAGGCAATAGATGAATTATCAAAAAAACATAATCTTAGAGTAGTTTATGATGGTGCGCATGCGTTTGGTATCAATTATAAGGATAATAGTATTTTAAATTATGGAGACATTTCCATTCTTAGCTTTCACGCTACAAAACTATTTCATACTATAGAAGGTGGAGCGCTTATTATAAATAATGATTCCTTATATGAAAAGGTTAAACTGATGATTAATTTTGGTATTAAAGCTTATGAGGAAATAGATGGATTAGGAATTAATGGTAAAATGAATGAATTTCAAGCTGCAATGGGACTTTGCGTGCTAGAAGATATTGATAGAATCAATGAAAAGAGGAAAAAAATCTTTGAGCATTACAAGAATCACTTAAATAATTGTCCACATGTAAGGCTGCAAAAGCATAACGAATTTTGCAATATGAATTATGGATATTTTCCGGTTGTTTTTAACACAGAAGAAGATTTAAATAAAGTGGTTCATAGTCTTAATGATCATCAAGTTATACCAAGAAGATATTTTTATCCATCACTCGACAGGTTACCATATGTTGAACCTTCCGATAATCCGATATCAAATGATATCGCATCAAGAATTTTATGTTTACCCATATATGAGGCACTTGAACTGAAAGATGTTGATAAAATAATTGACATAATACTGACTTGTATAAAATGTTCTTAACAAATATAGTTGCTTTTAATAATCAATAAAGAGGGAATAAAATGAATATACCTGAGATTTCAATAGATTTAAAGGAAGTATTACTAAAGAAAATAATCGAAAAGGTAGCAGTGGTTGGTGTTGTAGGGCTAGGCTATGTAGGTCTTCCGCTTGCGGTTGAAAATGCCAAAGCAGGTTATAAAACAATAGGCATAGATATACAAAAGGAAAAAGTGAATAAGGTGAATGCTGGATGTAACTATATTAGTGACATTATAGATGAAGACCTAAAAAAAGTAGTTGAGGATGGGCGCTTAAAGGCAACAACTGATTTTGCTTTCATAAATGAGTTGGATTGTGTTGTAATATGTGTTCCAACACCACTAGATGAACATCTGCAACCCAATATCAGTTATATAAGACAATCAGTTGAATGTGTTGGACAACATTTACATAAAGGTATGCTAATTATTCTTGAAAGTACTACTTATCCGGGTACTACCGAAGAATTGGTAAAACCTATTTTAGAGAAAATATCGGGTCTAAAATGTGAAGAAGATTTTTACTTGGCGTTTTCTCCAGAAAGGGTAGACCCTGGAAACAAAAATTATCATACTCAAAACACTCCAAAAGTAGTGGGTGGTGTTGGTCAGGACAGTACCAAATTAGCGAAAACTTTATACCAACAAATTTTAGCTAGTGATATTTATGAAGTTTCATCACCAGCCGTTGCAGAAATGGAAAAGCTGTTAGAAAACGTCTATAGAAATATCAATATTGGATTAATAAATGAAATGGCAATTATCTGTAACAGGATGCAAATTAATATTTGGGAGGTCATAGATGCAGCTAAAACCAAACCATATGGATTTGAAGCCTTTTACCCTGGGCCAGGTATTGGGGGTCACTGTATACCACTGGATCCACATTATCTGACCTATAAGGCAAGAGAGTTCAACTACCACACAAAACTGATAGAAACCTCCAGCGAAATTAATAATTATATGCCCGAATATATAGTGGAGAGGATTTCGAAAATACTAAATAGCTTTAGTATGTCTTTAAGAGGTTCGAAAATCTTGATCTTAGGAGTTGCTTATAAGGAGGATATTGATGATTACAGAGAAAGTCCAGTTTTAAAGATTATGGATATTTTAAAAAGACAAGGGGTTCTGGTTACCTATCATGATCCTTACATATCTGAATGTCAGGATGCAGGTATTGTATATATAAATACAGAACTTAATGAAAAAAATTTGAAAGAAGCTAACCTTGTTGTTATTGCAACAAAACATAGTCTTTTTGATTATGATTATATTCAAAGTAATGCAGTTATGATCTTTGATTTAAGAAATGCGATGCATGATGTGCAAAATAGAGAAAATGTCGAAACCTTATAGCACTCATTCCATGGTAAAATCCCATAATAAAGTTAAACAGTGGGATTTTATTATTTGACATAAGAAGTTCTCGAATAGAATATGTAAAAAAATATAATAATTGGAGGGTCTGTTATGAGTAATGTACTTGAAAAAAAGTTAATTATCTTGGATGATTTATTTCCCTATCTTAAGACAGGCTTTAGGGTATCAGAATACAATCATTATCTAGATAAATTTCCTAACTGTGAGATGTATTCCAACGTATATGAAAAATATATTGATGAATATTCCAAAGTCTATCCTCAATATACAGAGAAGATTAAACCAATTGCAAGCTTTGACAGTTCAAGAAGAGATTACGCTTTAATTTACACGGTTTTTATAAATGGTATCATGAATTATCTAAAATTTATTAATGCTACGCATACGCCATTTGTTTTTACACTATATCCCGGAGGGGGATTTTGGTTAAATGATCCAGTTGTAAATAATAAACTCGTGTATGCATTTAAATCTCCATATTTTAGGAAAGTTATAGTTACCCAAAAAAGAACCTATGATTATATTATAGAAAATGGTTTTGTTACAAAGGATCAAGTAGAGATGATCTATGGGATGGTAACACATCCACAGTATTTTAATGAAACAATACCTAAGAAATATTACAAGAAGGATAAGCCTAACTTTGATATTTGTTTTGTTTCACATAAATATATGCCTAGAGGAATCGATAAAGGGTATGATGTTTTTATTGAAGTATGTAAAAAGCTTGCAGTTGATATCCCAGACATTAGATTTCATGTTGTGGGGAATTATAGCAATGGAGATATTGATGTTAGCCAGATTCGAGACAAAATTACGTTCTATGGGTTACAAAACTCGGATTTTTTTCAAAAGTTTTATTCAAGTATGGATATGATTATTTCACCAAATGTTCCGTTTGTATTGGTTAAAGGAAAAAATTTCGATGGTTTTCCAACAGGTTGCTGTATTGATGCAACATTGAATGGTGTTGGTTTATGCTGTACAGATGAGTTGCATCAAAATATATCGTTTAAGCATCATCAAGATATCATAATTGTACAAAGAGATGTGAATACAATTGTTAATCAGGTTAAATACTATTACACTTCACCACAGAAATTGTATAAGTTATCTATGCTAGGCCAATTGAAATCAAAAAAATTATTTGATTTTAATATGCAGATGGAAAAAAGAGTAGCTGTTATCCAAGAAGCAATGCAATAGCTAAAGATACAAATAAATGGAGAATTCAAAGGATATATATGACTAGCTTATCACAGTAGATTCATTGGGATTTGTATTAACTCATATACTGTATAATGAAGGATGATGATTCAATGTCTAGCTATTCTACATCCGAACAGCACATATAGAGGTTATTTAATGAAAAAAGTATTAATCACTGGGGCAGGAGGGCAACTAGGTTCAACGCTAGCCGTACAGAGTGTCCTTTATGATGTTTTCTCTTTTAATAAAAAGCAACTAAATGTTGTAAATAAGCAAGAAGTTTTTCAAGTGTTTAAGGCTATAAAACCACATTTTGTGATTCATACTGCAGCCTATACGAATGTTGATGAGAGCGAAGTCAATAAGCGTATTGCCTTTGAGGTTAATTGTGACGGAACAGAAAACATAGCATTGGCTTGCAAAAAATGGGATTCAGTTATGATTTATATGAGTACAGATTATGTTTTTGATGGTAAAAAAAAAGAGCCTTATACAGAAGAAGATGTACCGAATCCAGTTAATTGGTATGGTTTAACAAAATTAATAGGGGAGGAAACAGTTAAAGTTCTATTGGATAAATATTTTATTTTAAGGACTTCTTGGTTGTATGGTCCTAGTGGCAAAAATTTTGTAAAAACCATCCTTGAGATGGCAGAGACTAGCTTAGAAATCAAAGTGGTGAATGACCAAATGGGTTGCCCAACTTATGTCAAAGATTTGTGTAAGGTCATTTTTCAACTCATCGAAGTCAATGGTTATGGTATTTATCATGCATCAAATGTAGGCGTCTGTTCATGGTATGATTTTGCCAATTCAATACTTAAGATGAGCGGAAATAAAGAGACATTTCTTCTTCCGATTTCTTCAGAAGAACTGAATAGATTAGCAATAAGGCCTCACAATTCAGCTCTTCAAAACACAAAAAGTGTTTATACAATGCCTGAATGGAAAGAAGCTCTAGAGGATTTTATGAAGACTGATCACGAATAGAGAGAGAGGAGATTAGATACGCTCCTCTTAAACCTCTATAGGCTTTTTCATTATTCTATAAAAAAAGTATGCAACGATTACTGCAATGATATTTAAGGTCACTGCGGTAACGATTTTTGTTTGTGTAACTGTTTCTTTCATTTCATAGCCTTCTTCTATAATCTCAAGGCTAATATTATGAACATCTATGTCTCCCCCGTGTTCTATACAGGCTCTACTAAATATCCCTTTTATCTTAATGATGTCACCTTTATGTTTATAATCCCCATAAGTTTTTATTAAATTGGCATCTTCAATTGTAAGCCATATGCCTATTGCATTGGTACCATCGTTTATATTAACCCATGCATAATCGCCTCTTTCCAATGCCTCTCCAATTGCTTCTCCTTGAATAGTAACTTCTTTTTCATCTAACTCTCTTGTGTTTTCGATAAGTTCATTAATTTCTATATAAGATGTCCCGTTGACGATCCCTGTTAAAAGGGTAATGAAAATGAATAATATAATTAATACTTTTGGTTTCTTTCCCATAACTTCTTGATACCTCCGATAAAATAACCGATTAATGCAAAGACTGAAAGAAACTCAAGTCTTCCTAAAAACATAGCAATGATATAGTAGATTTTTAAGAGTGAAGGCATTGAAGGTGAGGTAATTCCAATAGAGAAACCAACATTGCCTGTAACGGATGCTGCTTCAAACGCAGCATCTAAAAGCGGATATCCATAATAGGCCGCTATAGCTGTTCCAATTGTAAAAGTTATCATATAGCAGATGATAATGACAGAGGATGTTTTTATAATTCTGTCGTCTAGCACATGATCCTTTATGTGATGAAACTTATAAGCTTTTACATTTCTTTCAGGGGATAGTAGCCTTTTGACATCTGCAACAATGCCTTTTATAACAATTCCAACCCTGAGTCCTTTAAAACCTCCAGCAGTAGAGCAGGCAGAACCTCCAATTAGCATAGCTACTATCATAATTAAAATTCCAAAGCCACCCCATTCTTTAGCAAACTGCCGAGCATATATAGACCCCAATCCAGTAGTTGTATGAGCAGATAATACATTATATACAACTCTTCTAAATGCAGAGATAGCATTAGAATATATCCCGGTTTTTGATAACCCAATGGCAGCAAAGGTACAGGCAAGAAACGAGGTAATAACGAAGCTTTGTACTTCAATATTTTTAAGTAGTTCCTTTTTTTTGCCTTGCCATATAGCATAGTGAAGACCGAAATTTAAGGAGCCTAAAATGAAAAATACAATTGTAATCACTTCAAAGGAAAAGCTATGATAATACATAATATTCTGAGACATCGGTGAAAAGCCACCAGTGCTCCAGGAAGATACAAACATAAATAGTCCGTGAAAAAATGCTGATACGGGATTTAAACCAATTAACATACCATTTATCCATAAAACAATTGTTCCAAAAATTAAATAGATCATACTGATTTTCCAAATGAGCCTTGTAGTACCTTTTACATTTGGAGCAAGCTCAATATCCTTACCCTCACCGACGTAGAACTTATAGGCGCCACCAACTTGTTTTACTAAAAATGTCAATGCAAGTACTACGACTCCTTGGCCTCCAATAAAAGTAAGCATATGTCGCCACATATTTAAGCTAACAGATATATGATCTAAATCTTGTGTGAGCGCCAAGCCTGTTGTGGTAAACCCACTCATTACATCGAAGCAGGCATCTAGAAATGAAAGGGTATGTCCGCTTAATCTGTATGGAATGGAACACAATACCATTAATAGAATCCATGAAAAGGAGACAACTACAAAACCATGTTTCCATTGTAAAGCTGCTTTGTTTTCACGTATTCGCTGACCGAACAAGACCAAAGACATACCTATAAGAGTAGAAATAACCATAGTGATTGCAAAGTCAAATAGAGGATTCCATTCTTTAAAAACCAAAGAGGTTAGTATCGGTATTATCATAAGAAGAGCTGTTCCCAGAACAATATATCCAGAATAATAACTAATTACCATTGTATTATAAAATCTTATTTTGTTTGTGTTCAAGAGCTCACCTCACTATGATGAAGGTTAATATGAAGGTTAATGATATAAATGAAATAACAGATAAAATCTCAAGGAAGATTCCTTCAAATTCATTTCTTTTGTTTTTCATGATGCACACCTCCATTACGAAACCGTTTCTTTAATTCTTGTAAAACAACATTGTTTGAAACCATTAAAACCCTATCATCTTCAAGAATCTGGTTATCTCCTCTTGGGTAAATGATTTTTTCGTTGCGGAGTATAGAAACGATTATGCATTCAACAGGTAGGTGCAAGTCCCTAATATAAAAATTACACCAAGGGCTACTTTCTTCTATAGATATTTCAACCAATAACATTGCACCCCGTTCAAAGGTCTGCATAATTTTAAAATTATCTCTGTCAAATTCAAATTCAATTAAGTTTGCGATAACCTCAGTACTACAAACTGTTTTATCAACGCCAAGAGCTTTAAACATTACGGTGTTTTTAGGGTTATTAATACGTGCAATTGTTTTATTAATATCAAAATTAATTTTTGATATTTCGCAAATAATCAAATTCTCCTCATCACTACCCGTAACTGCTGCTATAATTTCAGCTTCTTCAATACCTGCATCAATTAATACATCAAGATCTGTGCCATCACCACAAATAATATCAGCTTCAATATCTTCTGCAATTCTACTGCAGGTATTTTTATCTCTTTCTATCATTGTTACATGATAATTTCTATCTTTAAGCGTTTTGAGCAGGAAGTATCCTACCTTACCACCGCCTATAATAATTGATTTCATATTGGCATCTCCTTAGAAATTGAAGATATTAATTTATCTCTGTGTTTTTTATTTATAGTACATATAATTCTGTCGCCATATTTTAAAGGTTCATCTTTTTTAGGAAGAATTATTTCGCCCTCTTTAAGAATTCCAGAAATAATACAGGAGTATTTATCTTCTATGTCTTTTACCAAACAAGGCTTTTCTCTAAGTATTGTAAGCTCAATAATTTCATAATCTTTATCTAATGCTGCAACAATATCAAGACTTTTTACTGTTAATCTGCTTTTAAGTATCTTAACACCTAAGCGAACAGGATTAATCGTGTCAATATCCAGTTTTTCATATATATACTTTTTGTTTGGATCATTAACCCGGGCGATAATATTTGGAACCTTATAAATTTTTTTAGCAATAAGTGCAACAGTAATATTTATGTTATCATCCTGATTCACCGCCAACAAAGCATCTGCTTGTTTAATTCCTGCTTCAATAAGAATGTCATTATCAAATTCTACGCCTTTAATTTTTTGCCCATTAAAACCACTTCCTAAAACGTTTAATTTTTCTCCATTTCTATCAATGATTGAGACGTCATGTCCTGAATCGGTTAACTCCTTAGCTAAATTACTTCCTAATCTTCCACAGCCAATAACTATAATATACATGATTCACACCTTTCTTTTTTGATAAACTAATCCATATCAAAATTAGTGTTGTTATTACCTAAATCAGGTTTTATAGGTTTTTTCCTAAAGGAATAAGTAGTCAGCCTTCTTAGATTTCTGATTGCTGGCAGGTAAGTAGGATCAAGTGCGTTCGCAGCAAGATAATGTCTACCTGCATAACCTAATTCTCCATTTAGTTCCGAAAGGGCACCTAATAAATTGTGTGCTTCAGGAGCATGATAATTTATAGAAATAGCTTTCATAATATTACTTTCAGCCTCTTGGAAAAATTTGTTTTCTAGATAATCAATAGCTTGCAAAATATAATAGTGATATTTATTAAAGTTTTTGATTGTAGCATCCATGTCATTTTTTTCGTTTATTTCATTCAACATGTCATTGATTTCCTGTGCCTTATCCAATCCAATCACCTCGTTTCCAACAAATTAATTTCTACAATATGATGATATCAAGTAACACATGAACAAGGTGTGAAGAATAGGAGTAATGGTGTAAATGTTATGTTAAGATGAGCAAATCTTTATACAATCTTTACATTCTTCTATGATATAATGGCGTTATAAACATAACGGCAATCTAAAGAGGTGAATTTTGAATGAAAATGAAATTATTCGAGCATTTATCTGCAGGTGTTCCTTTTATAGAAGAAGAATGTATACAAAAGAAAGATCATTACAAAAAGGTTCTAAATTTGATGATCACTATTTGTATTATGCTAGGAATCACTTTCTTGTCTTTTGCCTTTAGATTTATTGGATTTCATGAATCCAACATTATTGTTACCTACATTTTAGGCGTATTGCTTGTTGCAAAACAGACAGATGGATATTTTTATGGAATTGTAGCTTCAGTAATTGGCGTATTAACCTTTAATTTCTTTTTTACAGAACCTTATTATACTTTTTATGTCCATAGGGCAGATTATCCGGTAACCTTTGCTATTATGCTGATTGCTGCTATGATCACAAGTACCTTAACTGTAAAAGTCAAGAGAGAAGCCATGCTATCCTATTCAAGAGAACAGAAGACTCAATTATTGTATAAAATTAATAAAAATCTCCTACAGGTAAGAACAATGACCCAAATTGCCGAAGTAGGTGGGAGGGATATTGGGAAATTATTTAGTCGTACGGTGCTTATCGCTACTACTAATCCAGATGATACAAATTATGAACCGTATATTTATGCCCACCATAATGATGAACGAGGAGAGTTGCTGAAATCAAACGATGAAATCATGGCAATCACGAAAGCTTTTCAAACAGGAGAAGCAGTAGGTGCTGGTACGCATGTGTTTTCAAATTGTGTTGCTTATTATTTTCCTATCATAGGTCATGGTAATGTTTTAGGAATTGTAGGTATTGCATGTTTTAATCATCAATATTTATCAGAGGAACAAATTAAGCTATTAGAAACTGTGACAACACAAATAGCTCTTGCAATTGAAAGAGAACGTTTATGGGAAAAACAACAAAAATCTAAACTGGATGTAGAGAGGGAGAGAATTAAGGGGAATTTACTGCGTGCAATTTCTCATGATTTAAGAACACCTTTAACAAGTATATTAGGTGCAACCTCTACAATCTTAGACAATGATCATATTATAGATGGTGAAGTAAAAAGAGAGTTGTTACAAAATATCTATGAGGATACAAGCTGGCTGATTCATACGGTAGAAAATATATTGAGTATAACAAGAATTGATGATGGTAGAATTGAAATTGTAAAGAACATGGAAGCCATAGAGGAAATAGTGGGTGAAGCTGTTTCGCGGATTAAAAAATTATCTACAAATCATACTATAAAAATTAATATACCAGATGATCTGATATTGATTCCTATGGATGGTATGTTGATTGAACAAGTATTGATTAATCTTATAGATAATGCAATTAAATATACACCATATGAATCTACGATTGAAGTTAAGGTATATTTAATCAATAACAAGGTGGTATTTGAAGTCTCGGATGATGGAGAGGGCATTAAAGAAGAAAATAAAGAGGTTATCTTTAATAGATTTTATTCTAATGCACTTGGGAATGATACAGAGAAGCGTGGTACAGGTCTTGGGTTAGCGATATGTAAGTCTATCATTACTGCTCATGGTGGAGAAATATCTGTATTTAATAATTTCTCTGGAGGTGCAACATTTAGATTTATATTAGAGAGTGAGGAGTAAAAGTTATGAATAATAAACCTTTGGTCTTGGTAGTAGAGGACGACAAACCAATTTGTAAGTTTATTTGCGTATCACTTGAGGCTCAAGGGTATGCTTGTGTAGATACTCAAAACGGTAAGACAGCAATATCACTTATTTCATCACACAACCCTGATATTATTATTATGGATTTAGGGCTTCCTGACATTGATGGTATCGAAGTAATTGCAAAGGTTAGACCTTTTACAAAAGCTGCAATTATTGTAGTATCAGCGCGGGGTCACGAAAGAGAGAAAGTAGAAGCTCTTGATAGTGGGGCAGATGACTACTTAACAAAGCCTTTTAGTGTTGCAGAACTATTAGCACGCATTCGTGTTGCTCTTAGGCACACAAATCAAAGTGTTCTTTTTGAAGATGAAGAATCTAAAATTTTTGTGATAGGTGAATTAAGGATTGACTATGAAAGACGACGTGTTTTCATATCAGATGAGGATATACATCTAACGCCAATAGAATATAAATTATTAGTATTGTTGGCAAAACATACCGGTAAAGTATTAACCCATAAGTATATTTTAAATGAAGTTTGGGGGACATATTCAGGTGACGATACGCAGTCGCTTAGAGTATTTATGGCTAACATTAGAAGGAAGATAGAAAAAGATCCTGCGGAACCTAAATATATACTTACGGAAGTTGGTGTAGGGTATAGGATGATTGATGAATAAAGTAGTCTTTGCCATTAAATTGCTCGTATGATATAATTTAACTGGATGACAGATATTTATGTTGATATTTATTTTTGGAGGTTCAAATGGCTAGCTTATCACTTATGCCGATCAAAGGGAATACTTATTATATACCTAGTCCAACTAATATTGGTGTATATGTTCAAAACAATGAAGCAACCATTATTGATAGTGGATTAGATAAAGATGTAGCAAAACAAATTCTTAAACTGCTTGCTGAACAGGGGTGGTCTTTAAGCTGTATTATTAATACTCATTCCCATGCTGATCATATTGGTGGGAATGCTTTTTTGTGCGAAAAAACAGGGTGTCAGGTGATTGCCTCTAAAGGGGAAGCGGCTTTCATCCAAGTACCTTTGCTAGAACCCTCTTTACTATATGGAGGATATCCATATAAGGTATTAAAAAATAAGTTTTTAATGGCCAAAGCTTCTTATGTTACACAGATTATTGAAGCGCCAACTGTTCTAACACACACAAAATTAGAAATTATCCCTTTAAAAGGTCATTCAATAGATATGATTGGCATCAAAACTCCAGATAACATCTTATTTATGGGGGATTCCTTATTTCCTGAAAATATTTTAACTAAGTATAGTCTAACCTATCTGTGGGATATTCGGACTTCTCTAGAAACGATCGATGCATTAAAAACCATCGATGTAGATTTATTTGTTCCAAGTCATGGGGAGCCTATTCAAGATGTATCAGTTCTTTGTGATGTGAATAAGAATAAGATCATTGAAATTGCAAATGTTGTTTATCAGAATTGTGATGAACAAGTAACGACAGAAGACATACTACAAAGAATATGTCTTCATTATCAAACGAGTCTGAATGCGACCCAATATGTTTTGTTATCCAGTACATTACGTTCTTACTTATCCTATTTATATGACGAGGGTAAAATAGAGACTTCCTATGAGAATGGTAAACTCACCTGGATTAAAAAAGCTTGAGTAACACGCTTTTATATAACGCGATTTTCAGTAACTGCTTTTTTATCAAGGTAAAGACCTATCACAAAACCTGCAAGAACACTAACGTACATGCCATATTTTAATGCACCAGGAATGTAGTTTTTTAAGGTGATTGAAACAATAATGCCAAGTACGACACCAATAATTACGCCGAAATTAACATAATGTCTTATCTCAACTATTTTATGTCGTGTTTTTAAATGCTTATAGATCGTATCCATGATTTTAAAATATTGGGTAGTATCATGATTAGATTGGGTTTTGATGAACGAAAGTTCAGTTAAGAGGGTTTCAACTTCAGTCTTTAGCTCACAACATTCGGTACAAGATGATTGAAATAAATCAACCTTAACCAATAGTTTTTTTAACCAATTAATTTGATACTTTTTAGTTTCTTTTTCACTGAATCCGTTGGTTACGGCTTCAATTTTATCTATTAATTCTAAATACCATGTACTTTGTTCCATATGTTTTCTCCTACATTGTAAGTAATCTAGTACTCAGTTTATCTCTTTTGAAGGTTAGTTGTCAATGAAAAGAATTAATGTATGAATGCAAATTTCACTTAAAAAAATACTAATAGTATAGATGTTAAAAAAATAGTGGTATAATAGGGGTATGAAGTATAAGTGGGTGATGTTATTAATCATATGAGTAAGTTTTTTTTTGTGGTAATTGTCATTTTGACTTTAATAGTTATTATAGAAGAGCCATCTGACAAAATAGTAACCGCTTTAGAGCCTCATTTAGATAAGGGGTGTAAGGTAATTGATTATGAAATAATAGACACAAATTTATATGCCATCTTAGGAGATGGACAAGATGCAATTTATGGAAAGACAATAGCAATCTATCAAATTAGAGATGTTGATCAAAAAATCCAATTGATAAAAATATATGAAAATGACTTTTCAAAAATGAAACCTTGGAAAATTGATTGTACAGATCTTGAGGGTGATGGTGAAATCGAAATTGTTATAGGCGTTCATAAGAAAACACATTATGACCAAAATGAAGGTAATAGAATGTTTATTTTCAATTGGGATGGTAAAAAATTATATAAAAAATGGACTGGCTCAAAATTAGGAAATGAACTGCTGCAGTTTGAGTTTATAGAATTGCTAAATCGTCAAGGAGACGAACTAATTGTAATAGATTTAGAAGAAGGAGGTAAGGAAAGAATATTAGTTTATTACTGGTTTGATTTTGGATTTAGCTTGTTGGCAGAAAGCAAAGGTTATGATGATCTATATGATGTGAAACCAATGGGAACAAATTTGTTAGAAATAACGTATAATCATAAAGGGATAAAAAATAAAAAAATAGGTTCAATCATAAAAGGAAAAATGGTTGACACAACCGATTAAGGAGGGAATAATGAAAAGATTATTATGTTTGATTTTGTGTTTAAGCTTTGTTTTAGCAGGCTGTAAGGATAAATACATAGAACCAGTAGAGGAACCATTGATTGCAGTCACTTGGGCTAACTTAGCCGAGTATAAAAATATTGAGGTGCCATATATACCAGTAGCCTATGAGGCAAAGGTGTTGCCATATACAATAGAAAGTGACCTATCTAATATTGAAAATATTGACATGTTTTCTGGATTTTCACAAGAGCAGATTAATATGTTAGTTGATAATGGGTTTGTAGTTTTGCCAAGTAACAATACAAAGTTACATTATACGTATGATGCAAATGAATATTTGCATATTCCAAATTTTGTTACAACAGATTCTGTTCTTCATATGTATCATCAGTTTTATGACAAATCCTTAGCTTATATAGAAGGTGAGTTTCTTGCCGATGACTTAAAACTATTAACTGATAGCATGTTGAAAAAATCAATCAAGGTGAATGAAGCCGTAACGGACACAGAGCTAACAGATTTAACGAAAGAAAATATAGTCTTTTTCTTAGTAGCTAAGATGCTTTTAGCGGGCAATTCCTATGTATCTAAAGAGTATGATAGTGCAATCGTTGAAATTGCAAAAAAAGAATATAATCTAATTCAAGAAGCAGAAGGTTACGTAAGATCACCTTTATTTGACAAGGATTTAGACTACTCCCAGTTTAGAGTAAGAGGCCATTATACAAAAAGTGCAGAATATGAACGCTTTTTTAAGACAATGATGTGGTATGGTTTTGCATCAATGCCTTTAATGGTAAATGAAGGAAAAGGCCTGGATGTTGAAAACGCTCAAAAAGCTATTTTAATGACCTACTCTGTTTTTGTTGATGGGGATCAGGATAATACTGCAAAACTATGGAATTCAATATATGAACCAACAGGTTTTTATGTAGGCTTATCAGATGATTTGAATTTTTTTGATCTTAAGGATGTGTTGATTAAAGTATTTGGCGAAAACCCAGAAATCAATGCCTTTGCAGATAAACAGTATTATGGAGCTCTTTTTGAAGAAATAAGAAAGTTAAGAAATCCTAAAATTAATTCTAAAATTACACAGCAGGATACTGCTAAAGGAAAACAGTTTAGATTTATGGGGCAACGATACGTTTTAGATAGTTATATTTTACAGGAGCTAATGGAACCGATATTAAGACCTGTACCTACAGGACTGGATGTAATGGGAACGATGGGTAGCTTACAGGCAGAAAAAATGCTTTTTGAAGATATGAAACCCCAAGAGCAATGGCCAAAATACGAAACGAATTATAATGAGATTAAAAATGAAATAAGTAAATACGAAGATAGTATATGGCAAAGTAATTTATACAATGGGTGGTTATGGACAATAAAAGCTTCACTTAAGGAATATGATGAAACGTCAAACATGCCTTATTTTATGATGAATGAAGCTTGGAGCAATAAGTCCCTGAATACTGCACTTGGTAGTTATACAGAACTGAAGCATGATACAGTACTCTACGGAAAACAAGCCGCTGCTGAAATGGGCGGGCCAATTGATTATGCCGATCAACATTATGTTGAACCAAATGTAGAATTATATTCAAAGCTATTATGGCTGATGCAATATTCAACAGCCAATCTAGAAGCTAGAGGCTTATTGAATGAGGATTTATTAAAAAGCTCTAAGGAATATATAACAATCCTTGAACTTCTTGTCAACTGTTCAGTGAAAGAGCTTAACAATGAGCCTTTGACAAAAGAAGAAAAAGATAAGCTTTTATGGTATGGTGGTACCTTAGAAAGCATTTCAAATGGATTTTATGTAGGATCAATTCCTAAGGGAGAGGATATACCTCCAGCTGAAAAAAGTGGTATGTTGGTTACGGATGTCGCTACAATAGGAAATGGAAATCTTTCTATGGGTACAGGTTTCTTTGATGAAATATATGTAGTGGTACCTGTAGAAGGAAAGTTATATTTATCAAGAGGTTCGGTTTACTCTTTCTATGAGTTTGTTAGTGATACAAGACTAACTGACCAAGAGTGGTGGGCCTTAAACGGACTCATTATTAAAAGTGAAGAGTATGGAGATGTACTTGAATTCGCAGAACCATCTGTAGACCTTCCAAAACAACCTTATTGGGTAGAAACTTTTAAGACGAATACGAATGAACTTGAAATTGATAGTACCGATATTGACTGGGACGAATTAAACGAATAATATTCAAAAAGGTAGGAAATCAGTTTCCTGCCTTTTTTAAAAGGAGATTATGAAAAATGAAATTTGAATTTATGACTGCAAATAGGATTCTTTTTGAAAGAGGTGCAATTAACCAAATTGGTAAATTAGCAAAAAATATGGGAAACAAAGTATTACTTACCTCTGGAATGTCAACTGAAGATACAGATAAGGTAGTTGGTTATTTGAAAGAAGAAGGGTTAGATACGATTGTGTTATTTGTTCAGGGGGAACCCTCTGTTGAAGGAATAAAAGCTGGCTTAGACCAAGCAAGGAATGAAAAATGTGATATGGTAATTGGCTTCGGTGGTGGAAGCGCGATGGATAGTGGGAAAATCATTGCTGCTATGCTAAAGAATCCAGGAGAAGTCCTTGAATATTTAGAAATTATCGGAGAAGGACGTTCACTCTTAATGCCCTCTGCACCATGTATTGCTATACCAACCACATCAGGTACAGGAGCAGAAGTTACCAAAAACTCGGTATTAAGTTCAAATGAGAAGAAAATAAAAGTAAGTTTACGTAGTCCATTTATGTTGCCTGAATTGGTACTGATTGATCCAGAATTAACAAAGAGTGTCCCGCCAGCAGTAACCGCGAGTACGGGTCTAGATGCATTAACACAAGTATTGGAACCCTTTGTATCGAATGCTGCAAATCCAATTACAGATGCATTTTGTCGTGAGGGAATGTCTCGAGCAGCCAAGTCTTTAAAAAGAGCATTTGATCAAGGAGACGATATCATTGCAAGAGAAGATATGGCAATAGCAAGTCTCTTTGGTGGATTGGCCCTTGCAAACGCAAAACTAGGTGCTGTTCATGGGTTTGCAGGAGTAATTGGTGGTATGTATCCGATACCTCATGGCGTAGTATGTGCAACATTATTACCTCATGTGATTGAAACAAATGTTAAGGCCCTCAAAGAGCGCGACTCTAGTAGTGAAGCGCTAAAACGTTTTGATGAGGTAGCTCAAATATTAACAGGCAATAGCAATGCAAAAGCTGCTGAAGGAGTTATTTGGATTCAAGAACTATGCAATCATCTTAAAGTGCCGGGATTGTCAACATTTGGAATGACTCAAAATGAATTTCCAGCCATTATTGAAAAATCAATGGGTGCAAGTAGTATGAAAGGAAACCCAATTCAATTGACCTATGAAGAATTGGAATATATTTTAAATAAAGCGTTATAACAATTATACACTTTCGTTAAGTTACGATTACTGGTAGGGATCAAACATAAACAACCTCCTTTGATATTTTATATAAGATCAAAGGAGGTCTTTTGTTTTAGAACTTGCAATTTTTACTTGAGTTCAAGTTCACTTGGAAATCTTTCATCATTGGTCAACTATAAATTATTTATTTTATAAATGAAGAAAATAAATTTATCCTAATAGTGACATAATAGTACTCAAAAGGAAGTGAATGATAGTGTTTAAACCAGAAAGAATCATTTTTGAAAAAGATGCATTAAATTATCCCATAGGACAAGAAATAAAAAATTATTTTAATAGCAATGCTAATATTGAACAAACAGTAGTTTCAAGTAACAGGGTAAAAAATTTAATTCCTGGTGATGAATTAAAAGAACAATATGTAAATGGTAAAAAAACATTGGTGGTAGGGGTAAAGAAGGGAATGAAATTTCAATCCTGTAAGCCGTCCGCCCACTATCAGCTACCTTTAGTTTCAGGATGTATGGGTATGTGTCAGTATTGTTATTTGAACACTAGATTAGGCGATAGGCCTTATATAAAAGTTCATGTTAATATTGAAGATATCCTAAATCAAGCTAGAGAATATACTGAGGAACGTATACCTGATATCACAATTTTTGAAGGAGCTGCTACATCAGACCCTATTCCATTAGAACCATACACACATAGTTTGCAAAGGGCAATTGAATTTTTTGGCAATCATGAGTATACAAGATTTAGGTTTGTTACTAAGTATAATGATGTAGATGGTTTATTAGATTTAAAACATAATGGTCATACAGAAATTAGATTTAGCATCAATACGGATACCATTATCAAACAGTACGAACAAGGCACTGCATCTAGAGATAAAAGGATAGAGGCTAGTATAAAAATGATGCAATCGGGATATCCCGTAGGGTTTTTGATAGCACCAGTATTTATTTATCCTGAATGGCAGAAAGATTATCATCAATTGCTAGAGATTCTTAAAGATAAAATACCTAAAATGTTAAAATTCCCTATTACATTTGAAATCATTTCCCATAGGTATACAACTACAGCTAAAAATAGAATTCTTGAAGTATTTCCAGAAACAACTTTACCTATGAATGAAGAAGATAGAAAGTATAAGCATGGTCAGTTTGGATATGGTAAATATATATATAAAAACGAGGATATGAAAGATATTAAAGAGTTTTTTGCACATGAAATTAATCGTTTATTTGATAGTAATGAAATTAAATATATAATATAAACTGAGTTTTTAAAGTTCTGTATTAACGGATTATTATTTTATGAAAAAGAAGTCGAAAATTAAAAGTAAGGCTTGTGACTTGTAAGAAAATGTAATATACTTTTAATAGATATCGGTAAGTAAGGCATGGGAGAGGGTAGTGACAGCTTGAGAATATGACTTATTAGAGAACTATTATTTTATAATTATATATTGATTGTAAAGTTACCCTCGGTGAGCTTTTGAAAGTTTGTAATTGGCAAATTACAGATTATTTAATTGCTGGTTCGGGGGTTTTTTGTGTTGTTTGAAGGTATAAGTAATTATGTCTATAATGCGAAATTTACATTGTCTGATATAAAGCTTGACTATAGCAATAATGGGAAGTAGAGAGGGATGACAAGCCATGGATAATAAACATAATTTTCAAAAATTGACACCAATAAATAAAGCTGACATGGGCATTTACAATGATGCATTAAATTATGTGTTTGACAATCCCGACATAAAAAATGTTGGAATATCTGGTGCATACAGTGCTGGTAAAAGCAGTGTTATTGAAACTTATAAAACACTACGGCCTGATATAAAATTTATGCATATTTCACTTGCAAATTTTCAACCATCATCTGCTGATGCTTATCAAGCAGATAATCAAAATGAGAATGTTCTTGAAGGAAAAATCTTAAATCAACTAATACATCAAATAGAACCTGCGAAAATACCTCAGACTAACTTTAGAGTAAAACGTCAGCTGTCCTCCCCAAAACTATGGCTGGTAACAGCTTTGATTTCGTCATTTTCACTTTTGTTAATATATATATTGAATTTTAGTAGATGGGGCAAATTCATTGGAACACTCACTCCAGCAGTAGTTGGTAAAGTTTTTAGTTTTACTACAGCACCACTAACGGCACTGTTAGCAGGTATCGCTTGTGTCATGATCCTTTTTTATTTGATATTTTCAGTTATTAAAGAGCAATTTAATAGAAACCTGTTTAAGGGAATCAGCGTACAAGGAAACACTATAGAAATCTTCGAGCAAAGTGAAGAATCATTTTTTGATAAGTATCTTAACGAAGTCTTGTATCTCTTTGAAAACTCAGATAGGGATGTTATTGTGTTTGAAGATATGGATAGGTATAATACCAACCAAATTTTCCAGCGTCTTAGGGAAATTAACACGTTAGTTAATAGCCGAAAGAAGAGCACTGAGAAACCTTTACGGTTCTTCTATCTCATGAGGGATGATATATTTATTTCTAAAGAGCGCACAAAGTTCTTCGACTTTATTATGCCTGTTGTTCCTGTTTTGGACGGTTCAAACTCGTACGATCAATTTATTGCCCACTTTAAGAAAGGCATTATTTTCGATTTGTTTAACGAGCACTTTTTACAAGAAATATCATTGTACATTGACGATATGAGAATTTTAAAAAACATTTACAATGAATTCTTGGTTTATCACAATCGCATAAGCACTACTGAACAAGACCCCAATAAGCTGTTAGCAATAATTATTTACAAGAACATCTTCCCGAGAGATTTTAGTGATCTTCAATTAAATAGCGGATTTGTTAATACGCTATTTAGTAAAAAAGATGAGTTCATAAATGATGAGATTGCACGGTTGAGAGTAAAAATTGACACGATTAACAGTATAATAGAAGCTGCTGAAAATGAGCATTTAAAATACGTAGATGAAGTAAATGAGCTTATCAACCCAAAGATTCAAGAACTGCAACGAGTTAATTACTATAATAATAATAATACACAAATAAACATCTTAATTGCAGAAAGAGATCAAAGAATAAGCAATCTAAACAATAGAAGTGATGAAAGGCTAAATAACCTGAAAGGGCAAATCTCCAAAACAGAAAGTGACATCATAGCACTTCAAAATAAGAAACTTCATGAGATTATCAATAAGGAGAATGTGGAACAAATTTTCACTGTAACTTATACAAACGAAATCGGAGAGGAATCAAGCTTTAATGAAATCAAAGGAAGCGATTATTTTGCTCTGATAAAATACCTCATTAGAAATGGATATATTGATGAAACATACCCGGATTACATGACATATTTTTACGAACACAGTTTAAGCCGCATTGATAAGATTTTTTTGCGAAGTGTCACCGATCAAGATGCAAAGGATTATACTTATCAGCTTAAAAATCCAGAGATAGTACTTACACATTTAAGTGTACATAACTTTGAAAAAGAAGAAATTCTTAATTTTGATCTGTCGGCTTACTTGCTTGAGCATCAAACTGATATTAACAAAAATAAGTTGTATAATATGCTCGTGCAGATTAAAGAAGGTAAGAATTATAAGTTTGTTAGTTTATATTTTGAGTCCGGAAAACGTATAGCACCCTTCGTAAAAGTTCTGAATAATGTGTGGACAGAAGCTTTTTACTCTATTCTTTCAGAAAGCAACTTTACAGAAGAACAAAAAAAGAATTACGCATTACAAAGTATTTATCATACTACCACATCTGATTTGGAACGAATGAACTCAGAGAATGCACTTTCAGATTTTATAGCTTCTCACAGTGATTTTCTAGATATTGAGGAACCGGATAGTGAGTGCCTAATAGAGGTATTTCGCTTGTTAGACGTTAAGTTTTTGGATATTGACTACGAAAAATCTAACAAAGAACTGTTCCAAGATGTATACGCAAATGATTTCTATGTTATTGGTTTTAATTTGGTATGTCTCATGTTAAGCAAAGTATATGGTTGTTCGGAAGAAAGCGAATTAAAACAAAAGAATTATACGCTAGTTCTCCGTAAACCTGATGAGCCACTTGTAAGATATATACAAACAAATCTGAATGAGTATGTCAGTGTGATTTTAGAACATTGTGAGGGAAAGATTTCAGATTCGGAAGTAGCGGTTCAGGAACTTCTTAATGATACTGATTTAGAATCATCACTAAAAAGCGATTATATTGACAAGCTCAACACTCCTTTAAGTAATCTACAAGATATTGATGATATCTCTTTTTGGCCTCAACTACTTGATTGCAGATTGATCGTATACTCCGAAAGTAATGTTCTGCAATATTTCTGCCGGAGTGGTAGCGGCCTTGATAAGTCTTTAGCAGATTTCATCAATAGCAAAGGGAACAGTTTTAACTTTTACTATGATGAAATAGATAGTGAATTCGAAAAAGGAAATGGGGCAAAGTTCTTTTATGAGGTAGTGAGGAGCGAGGAGCTGAATATTAAAACTTATGCAAGCATCTTAAATTCTTTAAATAGGCATATTAAATCATTTAATATAGATGGCATATCCGATGCTAAAATGGATGTGCTGATAGACCAGGGAATTGTTACCATGATTCCAGAAGTATTATTATTTATGAGAGGGCACTACCAACATAAGATAATAGATTTTATTAAGCACAATATTCAAGAGTATACAGAAGTCGTTATCTCAGAAGAAACATTTGATTTCAATGAAATGCTAGAAATTTTAGAAACTGATATTGATGACAAATACAAATTATCTATTTTGGTAAATACTGTCGACCCAATATCCGCAATGTTAAATTCCTGCTCAGTAGAAGTTAAAGCATATATTTTACAGAATAATCTAGATTCTAATGATATTCCAAAACTACTTAAGGCATATCCATCTTTTGCCGAAAAACTACAATTCATTGTAAATGATATAGCAATGCAAAACCTTGATGAAATTATCCAAAATAATTTTTTTGTACCATTTCTATTATGCAAACAGTTACTTAGAATGTCTTCAGTCAATACAGATGTCAAATCACAACTTTTTGCAATGACTGTAGATGATTTTTCAGAATCTGAATGCAAAGAATGTCTTTCAATTCTGAATTACACGGATTTGATTAGTGCTTTCAACGGAAAACGGCCTGCTATTCCTATTACAGATACAAACCAAAGAATACTGGATATATTCGTAAAAAAACGCTGGATAGTAGGGTATGACGTGGATAAAAGAGATGAATCTTTGTTCAGAATTAGTAGTAGGCGTATAGCTAAACGAGAAACATTGCCAACAGAATTGCTTTAAATAACTTTCCATTATGTTACGATGGACAAACTTGGTATAGCAATAATGGGAAGTTGAGCCTTATTATAAGTGCTATCTAAACTGAGAAGCTTTGTTTAGAGTTTATGATATGTTGAACCGTATCATAAATGACGGCGTTTTTTTTGATTGCTATGTTTGTAGAAATCAATAGTACCATAAGTAAATGTGATTGTTTTTTAGTTATGTAGAGTATAAATTTTTAAACTATTTGCTGATGAAATTACCAATATAGATAAAGAAGTTTATAACAT
Source organism: Firmicutes bacterium HGW-Firmicutes-1 (assembly GCA_002841625.1). NCBI lineage: Bacteria > Bacillati > Bacillota > Firmicutes bacterium HGW-Firmicutes-1. The sequence goes on from PHAG01000009.1 coordinate 287,556, forward strand.
TTAAATTGTATTGTTATTAAAATATATGGATGATATATAGATAAGGAGGGTTACATGCTACTTAATCACCTAACCATAAAAAACTTTAGAAATTTTGAATCTATAGAATTGTCTCTAACAAATAAGAATGTGGTATTTGGTCTTAATGATATCGGAAAAAGTAATTTTCTTGCAGCAATCAGATTTTTACTAGATATAAACTATAGAAGAAGTGGATTTGTTGATTCTGATTTCTATAATCGTAACACTGATAAAGAGATTGAAATAACCTTAAAAATCGACATATCTGATTTTGCAAATGATGATAATAAGAAGATACGTACTATGATGAAAGGCGCAATTCCATCGAATGAAGATTTTGTTTTTATTCAAGTAAAGTCAGTTTATAATTCTGATATTTTAATCGGAGAGCCTGATATGTTTTGGGGTGTCAATTATCAAAAACTTGAAGCAATTCCGAGTACTCAAACAAGATTTGCACTAGATAACTTTTTTAACATTGTTTACATAGATTCATCGATTCAACTTGATATCACGTTTAGGCGGTACTCAAAAGAGATTTTTAAAAAAGAATCAAGCATCACACAAGATGAAAAGAAAAAACTAGATAAAAGCATCAAAGACTTCAACTCTAGTATAAGTAAGCTAGGCTCTATTAAGTCATTTGAGACAGAAATATTAGATGAATATAAGAGGTTTAGAGAAGAAAAGAATTTAAAAGTTTCAATCCAATCGGAGATTGAAATAAGTAATATTCATAGTAAACTTACACCATTTATTCAAGATGATAAAAGCCAAAATTATCCTACCTCTGGTGATGGTAGAAGGAAGCTTCTGGCATACACACTCGTCACACTAGAAAATAGAAAGATTGAAGATAAAAAAATAAACATATTTCTAATTGAAGAACTTGAAAACCACTTTCATAGGTCGATGCAAATTGCTTTGTCTTATGAACTTTTCAATGATGTTTTATTCAAACATTTGTTTATTACTACTCATTCATCTTTAATTGTTAGCCAGATGGATAACGTCAACTTAATTAAACTATACAAAGAGTGTAAAGTAGTTGGAAAATCTCACGTTTATGTAGTTCCACAAGAGTATAAGAAAATGAAACAAAAGTTGAACCAGAATCTTGCTGAGGCAATATATGCAGATTATGTTTTGCTTGTTGAAGGACCATCTGAAAAAGTGATTTTCGACAGAATATTGGTGGATAAATGTCCAAAGTATGAGAGCTTAGGTGGATATATTTTAGAAGTCGATGGTATTAACTTCAAAGAGTATTATTCAGTATTAAAAGCTTTAGGTATATCCATTATTGCTAAAACCGACAATGATATTCAAAAAGTAAAGTCAAAAGACCTGTATCTATTAACTGGGTTTAACCGTTGCCTTGGATTGATTGGGAAAAGTGCTACACTTCATATGAGTGGATTAGACTTCAACAAATATGAAAATGATTCTAGTTATTCTGTTGATATTAAGAAATCAAATTATGATAAGGCAAAAAGAATTCGAAAGAAATTAAATGACAATCAAATCTTTTTATCTAGAGTCGATTTAGAGAACGACTTGTTTGAAGTAATACCAGGGGTACTGAATAATCTTGCTACTAACAACGGTAGTAAAAAATCTGGTGTTGACTATCTTCAAAGCGCAAAACTTGTAAATATGATAGAACTATGCAAAGATATGACTCCGTACTCCATCAATAAAATTTATTCACATGAACATTTCCAATGCATTAGAAAGTTGGTGAAATTATGCAACCAATAGACTTTGATATCAGAGAAAAAGTTCTTAATGACCAAGGTAATATTGTTATTAGCGCAAGTGCAGGAACGGGAAAAACACATACCACTATCGAAAGAATAAAAGCTGACATTAGCAGATGCAACAACTATCAGACGTTTGCTGCAATCACCTTTACAAACAAAGCATCAAAAGAAATTCAAAACAGACTTGGTCCCAATAAAGGATCAGGTTTTGTCGGGACTAACGATAACTTCATTTTATCTGAGATAATTCAACCATTCATGTATGATGTTTATGGGGAAGAATGCAAGGGAGATATAAAACCTGATTACAGTACTGAAAATCAGATTAAGAGCACAGTTGATGGTATTGAAAAAATAAAAGCAACATTGACAATGTGTAAAGCATCTAATCAAAAGAGAAATTTCCCATTCATTCTTACACTTGATATTTTGACTAAATCTGATTCAGCAAGAAAGTACTTAATGTCAAAGTATTATCGAATATATATTGATGAATATCAAGATAGTGATGTTGACATGCACAGGCTATTTTTATATCTTTGTGATGATTTAAATATTCCTCTGTTTATTGTAGGTGACGTCAAACAGTCAATCTATGGTTGGAGGGGTACGGATAAAGAAGGTTTCATTAGTTTGTTCACTAAAGACGGCTTCACTAAATATGAACTTAGACATAATTTCCGCTCAAATATTCAAATTCAAAATTACTCGAATATACTCATTGAAGATGTAAGACATTATTATCAAAAAGTAGAATTAAAGGATGAAGTTCAGTTATTTGAGTATTCAAGTGAAAATGAAGCGCTAGAATTTATTAAAAGCTGGGTTGATATGAAAGAGTCTTGTGCAATGCTAATATATCAAAATGCACAGGCAGAACGATGGAGTAATATGCTTAAAGCGGATGGTTTAGATTTTTCACACATTCCTTCTTCACCACTAGATAATTCTAACTTAGAAAGTGAACATATTTGGATTGCTCGTGAAATTGCAAAGTATAACTATCGAAGTTCATATAGTGAATACGATTTTATGGATGAAATAGTAACACCTAAAGCATACAAAGTATCAGAAATCAGAAAGCACCTAGAAGATACAGTTTCTAAAAAAGGGAACAAAGCAGAATTGAAAGATTCATATATTGAATTTCTTATTTATCTAGACTATGACGAAGGCACTCTAAACCTAAATCAAACCATTGATACACTATTCAAGGTATTGAATGACGATAAGTATTTCAATACCTATAATCAGGATTTGTTCAAACAGGTGGTTACTACAATTCATTCTGCTAAAGGACTTGAATACAAACAAATCATTATATTTGCGGATAATTATAATTTTCAGGATGATGATAATAGGTTTCTTCATTATGTAGCAGTTACAAGACCAGAAGATAAATTACTAATTTTATGTAATGGTAAATATAGTTTCAACAATTATATGAGAAAAATTAATTATGCAGTTGGTGAAACTAAGAAATTAGGCATTGAGATTGTAGTAGATGGCGTCATTAAAATAATGAACGATTAATGGGGGTACTTAAATGTCAATCGGAAGAAACGACCCTTGCCCATGTGGAAGCGGTAAAAAGTATAAGAAGTGTTGCCTTGACGGTGAGACATCATGGCGACAAGGAATAGTAAATAGTGACATCGAGCAAGCAGTTAAGACTACACTTCTTGGAGCTTATGACTTCATAGTTGAAAAGCAGCTCCAAGGCGGTTGCCATTTGATATCAGCTATTTTATTCATGCTATTATCAGAGCAAGGCTATGAGCCAATTGTTAAGACTGGTGAGGTAGGAATTGCTGATTATCTATTCGACCACTCATGGATAGAATTAGATGGTAAAATTATAGACCTTACAATTATGAACACGTTAGATGACAATAAAAATCTACCACCAATTGTGATGAATAAATCCGTATCGTCTGGATTAGAATCAGACTATAAATATGGGGTATCACCCAACCTTGATTTAGAAGCACAACTTGTTTTAGCTCAGTCGATTGGTCAATACATCCGTGCAGGAAAAGAACATAATGCTTATTTCATTTTTGAATCAATAGCTGAAAAATCTGGCATTCAGATTGAAAATACAGACCTTTTCCTTAAGAAATATATGAAGTCATATAGAAGACGCGCAGTGGCTATACCTAGCGGTGAGCGATAGAAAAAATCGCAGTCTAATATGCCACGTTGAACCGTATCATAAGTAGGAACGGTTTTTTCTATAAGTATTAACAAAGTCTAGAAATTTTGATTTATCTAGCTGTTTTATGTAATCAAGTATGATTGTTATAAAATTAGTATAGATATAAACGGATGAAGGGACAGGAAGTATGAAGAAATATTATGGAGTTATTAAGTCAGACTTTTATAACCAAATCAGGAATAAGTTTTATCAATTTGCAGCATTTACCAGAGGGTACATTCGGTTAGGAAAAGTTAACCGAATTAATGAGAGAAAGAGCTATCATTTTATTTATGAAGAAAAGATGAGTCCAATAAAACATGATAACAGCATACTTGATGGTAAATACTATAGACCTGTCTGCTTCATCGCACATGATATAATTCCAAAAGAGTACCTGGAAGAGTTTTCAAGAAATTTGCAAAAGTTACTGAAGAGACATATGTTTGGTAACCATACAATTATTTTTGAAGATGATAGGATTAAATCAAATGTTAGCATTGATAAACATGTTTGGAATTATGATTCTTGGAATGAAATCGGTTCTATAGATTTTAAGAACGACCGCATTCTAAGTAATCATATCAAATATGTACAATTGAAAACGCTGAATGTATCTGTATCCTATTTTGCCTTGCAGGTTGAAGTGTATTTATCACCAGAACGTCAAGCGGAGATTGAAGAAGTTGTAAATTCCAATTATGATTTAGACAAATACCATACAAGTTTGTTTTTGAGTTCAAAAAAGAATGGTGGGGCGAGAACTCGTTGGACATTGACAAGGTATAATCAAGATCATATGAAGAGTGAAGCTGTTGATGCTATGATGATAGAAACAAAGTGGTTTCTATTCAATAAACTCTCTAAGTGGTTTAGATTACAATTACATGGTAACGGCATTATGCCGCCTAGTGTCAATATTTACAAGACTGATATTCATTATAGTAATGAAGCAGCTACGAGATTCTTTTACTCAGTTGGGCTGAAGAAATTTGATGGTGAATTTCTGAGAGAAAATGCTAAGATATTCTTTGATATAGATCGCTCTTATGGCAACAGAAGCATGTATCAGGATTTCGTATATGTGGTTAATGAGGAAACAGAAGAGAAGCAAGATATGTATGTATCATTTGATCACCAAATAACAACTGAGTTTGAAGAACTTTATACTAAGATATTTAGATTTAGAATTGCAGATTATATTGGAGTTTATTATCATTCTGTATACTCTAAGTATCGTAATATTGTTAAGAGCATGAAATCAAATAAAACAAGCAGAAGGCGAGTGCTGAAAAACATATATAAGTTTGAATCTGATTTTGCCATGTTTGATAGAATCTTTACTGAGATAAAGTGGAAAATAGAAGAGAAGAAGGTGCATAAGTACTTTCCGGAGAAGGAAAAGATTGAAAACGTCCGTCCATGTTTTGGAAATTTCACTACAATAGATTATGCTTCTAGAGTAACGAAAGATCTTAGTATGATTTCGGAAAATAAGACTCAAATACTTGATGAGCTACAAAGAAAGAGCGATTTAATAAAACATAAAAGAGATTTTGAGAATGAGAACCGAAATTTCGCCATATCTGTAGTCATGCTAATGATAACTCTATTGACATTTATGGTTGTTATCTTTGATGGGCTTGCAAAGCCACTTAGTACGTTTATAGTCAATTCATGGGGATGGATAAGTGATAATTATATTATCACCCTTGTTGCGGTAAGTACACTGTTACTTATATTCATTTGGAATAGATGGCAACGATAGGACGTAAAACATAAGAGACCAATTAAGGGATATTATGTTTTTGATATCTGCCTTTATTCTATTCAAAAAAAGACAGGTTATCGTATATTTCTGGTGCTTGTTTTCATTTGTGTAATATCACTTTAGTGCCATTTTATTCGACAATGTAGCCCGACAACTAGAAATTTTATGACAGAGAAGAAAACACAGTTAAGTTCTGACGCTGAATCGTACCATAAATAACTATGAACTTCCGATTATGTTTAAACCCTGTCATGAACCGGTTCGGGACAAATAGTAGCAATAATTGGAAGCTGGATAGATTAAGATTATGTTTAATTTGGGCAATATCAATCATATTAGTGGAGGAGGGCAATAGTGAGTAAATTGCAAGAAGTCTTTAATAATCGTGAGATTGCAGTTGGAATATGGGTTATGTTTGCTGTTGCTATCTCAGTTTTTACAAAACCGGTTCGCCAATTCTTAAAATCAGTATTTCCAATATTATTTTGTCGCAAATTTGTTGTATTTTATATTGTCTTTTTAAGCTATTTTGGATTAGTGACATACGGGTTATATGCCATAGGTTTTTGGGATACTTCATTACTAAAAGACACAATCTTTTGGATCTTGTTTTTAGAGTTACCGTTATTTGTTAAAACAATAGAAAAGGCTAAAGATAACCATTTCTTTGCACAACTAATAAAAGAAAATATAGCATTAATTGTCATCATCGAGTTTATACTGAACTTCTGGACATTTGGAGTAATCACAGAAATTATTATTGTACCAATTTCTGTACTTATTGGTTTTTTATATGCGATATCAGCGAGAGAAAAAAATTACCAGCAAGTTAAACGTTTCCTCGACTGGCTTTTCGTCATTTTTGGTGTAGTGGTAATCATAAATACTGTTGCGAATATTATCCAAACACCGAATGAAATTATAAATGTAACTGTATTAAAAGAGTTATTACTCCCTATTCTATTGATTAACCTTAATCTTCCCATCGTATATGGATTAGCACTATACAATACATATGAACAAGTCTTTACGCGGGTAAAGGGTAATAAATCACAAAAGCCAAAAATTAAACGAAAGGTATTTCGATTCGCGGGAGTTTACCTATCCAAAATTACAGCTGTGCGTAATCATTCAGCACAAACCTTAGTGATTAGTTTAACTGAATCAGATATGAACGCCAATCTAGACAAACTGGAAAAACGGCTATCAATGCAAGTTGGGGAGAATTATATGAAAAGAACACGATTTTATATTATATGGTGCCTAGTCGGTATGCTTGCTTGTATAATCGGTCTTATACTAAGTAACTCTAATGTACCTTTGAAAGAACTATATTCACCGTATTAAGGAAATCATCACATACATTTGCTCTGACGGAATTATCATTTTGTTCTGTTTCTTTATCTATTCCATCGGATTGCGAAAAAAGAAAAACGAAGAAATATCGCAAGTAAAAAAATATTCTCTGCATAATTTGTTTTACCTAATTAAAAGGCAATATAATATATTACAGGAATTTCCACCCATTGACGCACCAAAAGAACTTTTTATGCAGTACATAACTACGGCATACGAATTGAAGTCAGAATGTGATAAATCTGCTGCAATATTCAAAAATCTATTAACAACATGGGAACTGGATATAATAAATCAGTTACAGCAATATATAGCCACATTGGTTCACAATATCGGAATAGACGAAGCTGAAATAAATCAATATACTCCAGATAGCTTCAATTCATATTTTGTGGACAAAAAATTAATGGCACCACAAAATGAAAAAATAAATGTTTTCACACATGATGTTCAAAATGGGATAGAAAAATACACGGAACAGATAAAATTGTGTTTTGAAGAGTTTAAGTCCTATATGTAAATTTAACTTCTCATTATGTTCATTACTTCAGAAAAAAGGAGAGATATATATTGCAAGATAGATATGCAGGTGATGTTGGTGATTTTGGAAAAATTGGCATGTTATGTAAGTTAACTGATAGCGGTTTAAGGATTGGTGTAAATCGGTACCTTACATACAAACTAGAAGAGCATATTAATGCAGATGGCAGACATATCGGATATCTAAATAATATTCTTTTCATATGCTGTGATGATGAACTATTGAAATCTCTTTACGCTATTGCGACTGGGATAAGAGGTGTTGTTCAACTGGAAAATGCAAATCTAATTCCCAAAGCGATTTATTATAGAGAAATACTAAAACCAGGTAGTGATAGAAATTTTAATAGATCAATCTGGTTTAGGAATTCATTAGAAGCATTATCGGAATGTGATATAATATTTTGTGATCCGGATAATGGCTTGATTGTAAAAAGTGTATCACAGAAGTCAAATAAAAGTGATAAGTACATATTACCAGATGAATTGGTTTCTTATTATAAGGCTGGAAAGAGCGTGATTTTTTATAATCATCGATATTGAGAACAAGAGCAGGCATACTTGCAACGGTTTCATACGTTAAAGCAGAGGAATGAACTTGTGGGAGCAGAATTTAAAGGATTAAAATTTGTTCGAGGAACAATACGTGACTTTATTTTTATCCTTCAAGAACAGCACTTAGATTCGATTCGAATAACTATTAAGAATATGATGAAAACAAATTGGCATAAACATTTTTCAGAACTTAATATATAGAACTAAGCATCCTATAATGTTTATTGATGGCTATTTAAAAAAATATATAACAGACAAATTTGAATTTGCATGGAGGACTTAGTATGAATAAACAAAGAGATTTGCTTGAAATGAACAAAGAGGAAGTGACAGAATTGATTACTATATTGCAGGGCGATGAATCCTTGGACTCAGGACCTTACTACCACGGCACAAAAGCCGACTTGAAAATGGGGGACTTGTTGGAAACCAGCCATAGCTCTAACTATGGCAAACGAAAGAAGGCCAACTACGTCTATCTGACCGCGACACTAGATGCGGCTATGTGGGGAGCTGAACTTGCGGTAGGCGATGAACCCGGTCGGATCTATCGTGTGGAACCCACTGGTACCATTGAGGATGACCCCAATTTGACGGATAAAAAGTTTCCAGGGAACCCAACTAGGTCATACCGCACTCGACATCCACTGAGAATAGTGGGTGAAGTCTTGGACTGGGAGGGACACTCCCCAGAGGAGCTCCAGAAAATGCGGAATCACCTTGACGAGCTTAAACGACTCGGTATCGAGGCAACTAACGACTAACTGCGTGTTAGTCGACAAATTCCAATTTGTTTTGCAAATGAACTCACAAGTTGAACTTCTCATTATGTTTATAATGATTGAGTTTAGTCGATGAAGTTTAGAATATGACAGGATGAACCTTACCATAAGTGAGTGCTATTTTAGGCGAGAATGCAAAGAATAAACTATTACTAGACAGGATAAACTATTAATGTTTTGAAAAGGTTACGAAAGATGATGAATTAATATTGAGTGTTACAAGTTTACTTACTAGACAATATATAACTGATAGCAATGTGCGGAAATGATACAAAACATTGACACAAATGTTTAAATGGTGTAATATAATAGTACAGAGGTTTGATATATTAGAGAAGGAGCGATAGTTATGTTAACGTTTGAGCAATTAGGTCTTAAATTGAAAGAGCATAGAGAAAGCAAAGATTTAAGCCAAAAAGAGTTAGCATCTTTATTATTAGAAAAAGGAATAAATTTGACTAGAGAATCTATTAGTAAAATAGAAAGTGGAAAGCGTTTAGTTAATGCAATTGAGTTGAGAGTAATTGCAGAGACTTTGAATACCAATACTGAAACATTATTAGGTGAGGAAGAAGAAGAGATTAATTTAGTTGGATTATGTAGACGAAATGGTGATATAGAAGTGACAGAAGAAGTTGAGTGGGCTTTAGATGACTTATGGTATTTTATGACAACCATTGCTAGACAAAAGAAGCTATATAAAGGCGAAATTAAGATAGAAAAAAATGAACCGAGTTGGGTGTAATTATGGCTAAAGGATATAGTTTTATTGATTATACTAAAGAAGATAAATTATTAAGGTTGGCAATAAGAGAAAAGGCAGAAGAAACATTAATTAGATATGCAAAGAAAGGCATATCTGATATTTTTGATATTGTAGAAAATGAAGCTGTTCTTTTTGTTAGACCAGAAGAAATTGTTAAGATGTCAGGAGCTACGTTATTTAATGACGGTATGCTTTTGATGTTTATTAATTCTGCTTATACTTTGGGGCATCAAAGGTTTACAGCGGCGCATGAGTTAGGTCATATTGTGTTGCACTTGGAAAAAATTAAAGAAGTACATCTATTAAAAAAAGATGAAACTCTAGAGAGAGAAGCAGATTTATTTGCAACAGAGTTCTTAATGCCCGTTAATGGGGTAACAGAAATGTTCTACAAACTAGTTGATGTAGAGCCATTAGATGTAACTTTAGATGATATCATTATTATGCATAATTACTTTAAAGTCAGCTTTAAAGCAATGTTAAAAAGACTTGTCTATTTAGGCTTATGTGCTGTTGAAAATTATGGAGAGTTAGAAGAATGGTGTAGCTTGGATAAGGCTGAAAGTTTGAGGAAAAAAACAGAACAATTGGGTTATAGTTGTGATTTGATAAGTAAGAATAAAAGGTACTATATTAATAAAGAGTACGAATTTATTTTGATGAAAAATTACAAAAAAGGGGTTATTTCTTTTGCGAAGTATGCAGAGACATTAGATTATATGGGTAAAAGTCCCTTGAAAAAGGGGGATTGGGATGCGAGTAACAACTAAGTTTGAAGCAGCAGTTTCAGATACAGACATACTCATAGATTTATACAGAACGGATACACTAGAGTTATTTAGGTTTCTATTTAGTAAGATTGTAATCCCTAACTACATATACACTAGGGAAATACCGAAATCAGCATCAAAGTTTAAAGATGGTACTTTGTTTGGGCTTAAGAAATACATAGAAGAAAGTAAAGGGTACATTGAAATTGTGAAAGATGATGATATGGCAAAAGAAGAGAGGATATTAAAAAAAGCATTAGTAAATGAAATAAAAGATATTGCAGGTAGGGGAGAAGTGGATTGTGTAAGCCACGCTCATGCAACAGGTATAAAAATTGTTATATCAAATAATCATAGGGAATTTGAATATCTTAATAAACCAATACCACCATTAATTAATACATATGCCATTATGGTGAATTACTATCACATATTAACAATCGCTTATATGCATGAGAAAATTGACAAAGCATTGGCTACAGAATATTATAACAAAATTAATGCTGTAAAAGGTTCTTCACACAGCTTTGGACAAAAGATTGACGAATCCATAGAGTATTTTAGAGTGAACAATTATGCAAAAGTTTTGGAGCTGGAAGATGCTATTGATTAGATAATTAAGATTGCTGAGTTGATAAAAACTGCCGTAAATGAAGTCCGGTGAACCTTACCATAATTAGTGGGCTTTTTTCTGAAGTGGTGATCAGTTGGTCTCTTCAAAAGGGACAAGTTGAATAGGAGCTAGGTTACACAAAGTTAAATAAGCTAAAAACTTGCTGTTTTTATCTAGCAATATATATTACTACTGTTAGTGAAAGTCAAAGACACTTGGGAATAATAAATTTTTATGGATAAGAAATTAGCACCATACAAAGAAAAGGTATAATTATTAAAATTGGAAGCGGCAAAAACACCGTATATATATTGCATTTCCTATAAGTAAACAAAATACCTCCTAGTTTTTATACTAGGAGGTATTTTAGCGGATACCACAGTTGAACCTATGACACCCATATATATTAGGGGAGGGGGGGAGATTAGCTAAATAATTTTTTGGCGATTTCAGCTACATGCTTTCCTTGGAATCTTGCACCGTTGAGTTCAAGTTCACTCGGGAATCTTTCGCCACTTCCACCAGTAACCGTTGAAGCTCCATATGGACTACAGCCATTGATTTCGGTTAAGGTCATTTGCTCTTGAAAAGAGTAAGGTAATCCGACAATTACAAATCCATGATGAAGTAAAGTGGTATGGAAGTTCAAAATAGTTGATTCTTGACCTCCATGTTGGGTTGCAGAAGAAGTAAATACGCTTCCAACCTTACCAATTAATTGTCCTTTAGCCCATAAGCCACCTGTGGAATCTAAAAATGATTTCATTTGAGCAGCCATATTACCGAAGCGAGTTGGTGTACCGAAAATGACTGCATCAGCATTTGCCAAATCATCTAGGGTTACAATAGGAACGTCTTCGAAGGCTTTTTGAGCTTCTAATGCTCCTATTGATTCAAGTATTTCTGTAGTCAAAGTTTCAGGTACTCTACGAAGAATTACCTCAGCGCCTTCAACGCTTGAAGCACCTTCGCTAACTGCTGTTGCCATTTTAAATATATGTCCATAGGTTGAATAAAACAATATTAATACTTTCATAGTAAATCCTCCTTGAAAATGTTGAATAAATTGTATTGTTTCAAAAATTCGATCATTTTATTATGAAACTCCACCTAATTTTTTCATGATATTGATGAGTGACTGTTTTTCTTCTGTAGTGAGAACATTAAATATTTTATTGATATTCTCTATATGGTCCGGAAAAACGGTTTCAAATAGAGTCGTTCCTTTGTTAGTTATGGATACGATAGTGCTTCGACGATCATCTGGGGCAGGATATCTAGAAATGAAGCCGTCTTTTTCTAGATTATCGA